>NZ_JBEPAK010000239.1:0-10885 GCF_040298565.1 Kitasatospora sp. NPDC001539
CGAAGAATCGATCCCCAGCGGAAACACCCGCGGGACGGCGGAATTCTCCTGGCGGCCGTGGATCACGGATCGGCTCGGCGGGCCCGCCGTGCGGACTGCTCTGGAGCGCTGGGGCTCAGACCGCGGCCGGGTCCTCCTCGACGAGGAGGTTGCGGGTGCGGTTCGGGTCCACCTGGACACCGGGGCCCATGGTGGTCGAGAACGCGGTCTTCTTGATGTAGCGGCCCTTGGCGGCGGACGGCTTGGCGCGGAGCACCTCGTCCAGCGCGGCGGCGTAGTTCTCGACCAGCTGCTCGTCGGTGAAGGAGACCTTACCGATGATGAAGTGCAGGTTCGAGTGCTTGTCGACGCGGAACTCGATCTTGCCGCCCTTGATGTCGTTGACAGCCTTGGCGACGTCCGGGGTCACGGTGCCGGTCTTCGGGTTCGGCATCAGACCACGGGGACCGAGCACGCGGCCCAGGCGGCCGACCTTGCCCATGAGGTCCGGGGTGGCGACGACGGCGTCGAAGTCCAGCTTGCCCTTCGCGACCTCGTCGATCAGCTCGTCGGCACCGACGATGTCGGCACCCGCAGCACGCGCGGCCTCGGCACGCTCGCCGGTCGCGAAGACCAGGACCCGAGCGGTCTTACCGGTGCCGTGCGGGAGGATCACGGTGCTGCGGACCATCTGGTCGGCCTTGCGCGGGTCGACGCCCAGACGCATGGCGACCTCAACGGTGCCGTCGAACTTGGTGGTGCTGGTCGCCTTGGCGAGGCGGACGGCCTCGAGGGGGGCGTAGAGGCGCTCGCGGTCGACCTTGGCGTCCGCGGCCTTCAGAGCCTTGCTGCGCTTCACTGCTGCTCCTGAATGGTGATTGGAGTTGTGGTAGTCAACGGGCCCGCGCAGGCCCTACCACGGGGGACGGCTGAGCCGGTGTGCCCCTGACGGGACGGGGGCTGATCAGCCCTCGACGGTGATGCCCATCGACCGGGCGGTGCCGGCGATGATCTTCTCCGCCGCGTCCAGGTCGTTGGCGTTGAGGTCGGGCATCTTGGTGGTGGCGATCTCGCGGACCTGGGCGCTGGTGAGCTTGGCGACCTTGGTCTTGTGCGGCTCGCTGGAGCCCTTCTCGACACCGGCGGCCTTCAGGATGAGGCGCGCGGCCGGCGGCGTCTTCGTGATGAAGGTGAAGGAACGGTCCTCGTAGACCGTGATCTCCACCGGCACGATCATGCCGCGCTGCGACTCGGTCGCCGCGTTGTAGGCCTTGCAGAACTCCATGATGTTGACGCCGTGCTGGCCCAGCGCGGGGCCGACCGGCGGCGCCGGGTTGGCCGCACCGGCGTTGATCTGGAGCTTGATAAGCCCCGTGACCTTCTTCTTCTTGGGAGGCATGTCTCTCCGGGTCCTTCCGAGAGGTGATTGCTGGTGTGTGCGGAACCGGGGCGACACCCGGCCGCCAGCACACACATCGGACCAGGCTAACGCGTCTGCGCCGCTGGACCAAAACGGATCCGGGGCGGGGCCCCTCGGCCCCGCCCCGGATCCGAAGACGTGGGGCTAGTTCTTCTGGATCTGGTCGAAGGAGAGCTCGACCGGGGTCTCCCGGCCGAAGATCTCGACCAGGCCCTTGACCTTCTTCGAGTCGGGGTTGATCTCGTTGATGGTCGCCTGGAGGGTCGCGAACGGGCCGTCGGTGACGGTGACCGAGTCGCCGACCTCGAAGTCCAGCACCTGGATCTCGCTCGGCTTGACCGGCGAGGGCTTGCCGGCCTCCTTGGCGGCCTGGCGCTCGACGTCCGGGGCGAGCATCTTGACGACCTCGTCCAGGGTCAGCGGGTACGGGTCGTAGGCGTTGCCGACGAAGCCGGTGACGCCCGGGGTGTTGCGCACGACGCCCCAGGACTCGGGGGTGAGGTCCATGCGCACCAGGACGTAGCCGGGGAGCTTGTTCTGGCGGATGGTCTTGCGGTCGCCGTTCTTGATCTGGACGACCTCCTCCTGCGGCACCTCGGCCTGGAAGATGTACTCCTCGACGTTCAGCGAGACGGCGCGCTGCTCCAGGTTCTGCTTCACCCGGTTCTCGTAACCCGCGTAGGTGTGGATCACGTACCACTCGCCCGGCATGAAGCGCAGGTCCTCGCGGAACTTGGCGACCGGGTCGACCTCGGCCTCCGCCTCGTCCTCGACGGGCTCCTCGACGGACTCCTCGGCGACCGACGCGTCGGCGGCGGGCTCCTCGTCGCCCTCGACGTGCAGCGCGGCCTCCTCGGCGGGCTCGCCGGCCTCGGCCTCGTCGTACGCCTCGACCTCGTCCTCGTCGCTGTCCGAGGCGTCCACGATCTGCTCGGCGGAGTCGGCGTCGTCAGCCAGCTCGGCCGCGTCCAGCTCGGCGGCGACATCCGCCTCGCGGACGGTCTCGTCGGCGTCGTACAGGGGGGACTCAGACACGGTGGCTGCTTCTTTCCTGGAGATGGTGAAGGTGGCGCGCTCCGGAACCGGACCGGCGCGCGACCGCTCGCGCGGGCGCCAGGACAGGCCTCGGAGACTTCAACAGTACCGAGTCCACGGTACGCGCGCGTACGTCCACCGCCGACAGCTCGACCCGGGCCGAGGATTCGGCCCGGGTCGGGAGTCGCTTCGAAGGTGGGGCGCTCGGATCAGCCGAAGACCAACAGGCTGAGCTTCGCGAAGCCGTAGTCGAGGCCGTAGACGAGGCCCATCACGACCACGACGAAGGTCACCACGACGGCGGTGTAGTTGGTGAGCTCGCTCCGGGTGGGCCAGACGACCTTGCGCAGTTCGGCGATGATCTGGCGGTAGAACAGGCCGATCCGGGCGAACAGGCCCTTCTTGGCCCGCTTGCCGGACTTCTTCTTGCCGGACTTCTTCCCGCCCTCGACGGACGTGGTCTCGGCGGCGCCGTCGGTCCCCTCGGGGTTGCCGCTCTCAGGCGTTGCGGTGGAGCCCGTGGTCTCCGTCACTCGTCCTCACCTGAATCCGGGTCCGGCCAACATCACCTGCGTACCCGTTTGAGGCACGAGCGGTCGGCTTAAGCGGTGCTGATCGGTGCCCTCTCCGCATCAAGCCCGCTCGCTCTGTGGAGCGAACGGGCTGATAACGGATCAAGCAGCAGGGCAAGAGGGACTCGAACCCCCAACCGCCGGTTTTGGAGACCGGTGCTCTACCAATTGAGCTATTGCCCTACAGAACCTCGCGGCTCCTGTGGCGACCAACCTACCGCATCTCCCCCCGCCGTCTGTACAGGCGGTGAAAGCTCCGGTCGTTTTCGGTGGGCCGTCGAGCAGCGAGTGTACGTGGTCGAGGGCTGTTTGGTCGAACCTCTTCTTCCGGGACGCCGCCCGGCCCGACGGATGTCCGGCCGGGCGGCGCGGCCACCGGCGGATCGGCGGGGGCCGGGATGCGGACGGGGCCGTACGGATACTGGAACCACGATGCCCGGTCCGTCCCGGTTCTGCGACGATGCAGGCATGAGCGCTTCCACCCCGCAGCCCGACCAGTCCATCCGCCCCGCCGACCGCCGGGTCTCCGCCCGGATCGGCGCGATCGCCGAGTCCGCGACCCTCGCCGTGGACGCCAAGGCCAAGGCCCTCAAGGCGGCCGGCCGTCCGGTGATCGGCTTCGGTGCCGGCGAGCCCGACTTCCCCACGCCGGACTACATCGTCGAGGCGGCCGTCGAGGCCTGCCGCGACCCGAAGAACCACCGTTACACCCCGGCGGGTGGCCTGCCCGAGCTGAAGGCCGCGATCGCCGCGAAGACGCTGCGCGACTCCGGCTACGAGGTGGACGCCTCCCAGGTGCTGGTCACCAACGGCGGCAAGCAGGCCATCTACGAGGCCTTCGCCGCGATCCTGGACCCGGGCGACGAGGTCATCATCCCGGCCCCGTACTGGACCACCTACCCGGAGTCGGTCCAGCTGGCCGGCGGTGTCCCGGTGGAGGTCGTGTCGGACGAGACCACCGGCTACAAGGTCTCGGTCGAGCAGCTGGAGGCCGCCCGCACCGAGAACACCAAGGTGGTGCTCTTCGTCTCGCCGTCCAACCCGACCGGCGCGGTCTACACCGAGGCCGAGGCCGAGGCGATCGGCCGCTGGGCCCTGGAGCACGGCCTGTGGGTGCTCACCGACGAGATCTACGAGCACCTGGTCTACGGCGACGCGACCTTCACCTCGCTGCCCGCCCTGCTGCCCGAGCTGGCCGACAAGTGCATCGTGGTCAACGGCGTCGCCAAGACCTACGCCATGACCGGCTGGCGGGTGGGCTGGGTGATCGGCCCCAAGGACGTGATCAAGGCCGCCACCAACCTGCAGTCGCACGCCACGTCGAACGTCTCCAACGTCGCCCAGCGCGCCGCGCTGGCCGCCGTTGCGGGCGACCTGGACGCGGTGGCCGAGATGCGCGCCGCCTTCGACCGCCGCCGCAAGACCATCGTGCGGATGCTCAACGAGATCGAGGGCGTCTACTGCCCCGAGCCCGAGGGCGCCTTCTACGCCTACCCGTCGGTCAAGGGCCTGCTGGGCAAGGAGATCCGCGGCCAGCGCCCGCAGACCTCCGGTGAGCTGGCCGCCCTGATCCTGGACGAGGCCGAGGTCGCGGTCGTCCCGGGCGAGGCCTTCGGCACCCCCGGCTACCTGCGGCTCTCCTACGCGCTCGGCGACGCCGACCTGGTCGAGGGCGTCAGCCGGATCCAGAAGCTGCTCGGCGAGGCCCGCGACTGAGGTCCGCCCCTGACGGGGCTCCGATCCGGGTTGTCAATGCGACGTTCGGGATTCACCCGGGACACCGCCCCCTTTCACCCCTTCGGGGGATGGGAAGGGGGCGGTTCCCGTTCGGGGGTCGCATACGGCAGTATCGGCGAATGGAACGCCTGTTGAACCCGCGAGACGTCAGGGGCCTCCCGAAGGCCCACCTGCACCTGCACTTCACCGGCTCGATGCGGCCCGCCACCCTGCTGGAGCTGGCCGCCAAGCACGGCGTCCGGCTGCCGGAGGCGCTCAGCTCCGGCGAGCCGCCCCGGCTGCGGGCCACCGACGAACGCGGCTGGTTCCGCTTCCAGCGCCTGTACGACACCGCCCGCTCCGTGCTCCGCGACGAGTCGGACATCCGTCGGCTGGTCCTGGAGACGGCGGAGGACGAGAAGCGGGACGGCTCCCGCTGGCTGGAGATCCAGGTCGACCCGACCTCCTATGCACCGCGGCTCGGCGGGCTCATCCCCGCACTGGAACTGATCCTGGACGCGGTGGAGCACGCCGCCGACGCCACCGGGGTGGGCATCCGGGTGCTGGTCGCGGCCAACCGGATGAAGTCCCCGATGGACGCCCGGACGCTGGCCCGGCTCGCCGTCCGGTACGCCGATCACGGGGTGGTCGGCTTCGGCCTCTCCAACGACGAGCGCCGCGGTCTGGCCCGGGACTTCGACCGGGCCTTCGCCATCGCCCGCAAGGGCGGGCTGCTGGCCGCCCCGCACGGCGGCGAGCTGGCCGGGCCGGAGTCCGTCCGGGACTGCCTGGACGACCTGGGCGCCGGGCGGATCGGCCACGGCGTGCGGGCCGCCGAGGACCCGCGCCTGATGGCCCGACTGGCGGACCGTCAGGTCACCTGCGAGGTCTGCCCCGCCTCGAACGTCTCGCTCGGCGTCTACGAGCGCCCCGAGGACGTCCCGCTGCGCAGGCTCTTCGACGCCGGGGTGCCGCTGGCGCTCGGTGCGGACGATCCGCTGCTGTTCGGCAGCCGGCTCGCCGACCAGTACGACCTGGCGCGAACCGTGCTGGGCTTCAGCGACGCCGAACTCGCCGAGCTGGCACGGCAGTCGGTGCGCGGCTCGTGCGCGCCGGAGGCCGTCCGCAAGGAACTGCTCGCCGACATCGACGGCTGGCTGGCGGACGCCCCCGCCACGGACGGCGCCCCGACGGCCGGGTCCTAGAGCTTGACGCCCACCATCACCGGCTCGTTCACGAGCTCCACCCCGAAGGCCTCCCTGACCCCGTCCCGGATCTCCCGGGCCAGCGCCAGCAGGTCCTCGGCGGTGGCCGAGCCGCGGTTGGTGAGCGCCAGGGTGTGCTTGGTGGAGAGGGTCGCCGGGCCGCTGCCGTAGCCCTTGCCGAAGCCCGCCTTGTCGATCAGCCACGCGGCCGAGGTCTTGGTGCAGCCCTCCGGCGCGGGGTAGGCGGGGGCGTTCTCGGCGCCCGGGCGGGTGCGGAAGGACTCGTACTGCGCGGCCGTGAGCACCGGGTTCGTGAAGAAGGAGCCGGCCGACCAGGTGTCGTGGTCCGCCGGGTCCAGCACCATGCCCTTGCCGGAGCGCAGCCGCAGCACCGCCTCGTACGCCTCCCCCAGCGGCACCCGCTCGCCCTGCTCGACGCCGAAGTGCCGGGCCACCTCGGCGTACTTGACCGGGGTGGAGAGTCCGGCGTGGTCCGCCAGGGCGAACCGCACCCGCAGCACCACGTAGCGGTCCGGCCGGGCCTTGAAGCGGCTGTGGCGGTAGGAGAACGCGCACTCGGCGTTCGTCAGGGTGACCACCTCGCCGGCGGTGCGGTCGTACGCGACCACCTCGGTGATCGTCTGGGCGACCTCCTGGCCGTACGCGCCGACGTTCTGCACGGGGGTGGCCCCGGCCGAGCCGGGGATGCCGGCCAGGAACTCGATCCCGGCCAGGCCGTGCTCGCGGACGGTGCGGGTGACCGCCTCCGACCAGACCTCGCCGGCCGCGAGCTCCAGCACGGTGCCGTCCAGGGCGAAGCCGGTGGTGGCGATCCGCAGGACCGTGCCGGGGAAGCCGGCGTCGCCGATCACCAGGTTGGAGCCGCCGCCGAGGACGAGCAGCGGCTCGCCGGCCGCGTCGGCCTCGCGGACGGCGGCGATCACCTCGTCGTCGGTGTGGGCCGTCACCAGGCGGCGGGCCGGGCCGCCGAGCCGGAGCGTGGTCAGCGGGGCGAGGGGGGCGTCGTTTTCTACCAGCACGCCCACCAGCGTACGGGGGCGGCGGGGAGCCGCTTCCCGGGGGAAGGCCTGCCCGGGGGCCGTCGGGGGGACGGCCTTCCGGGGGCGGGCCTTCCGGGGGCGGGCCTTCCGGGGCAGGCTCCGAAAAGCGGCTCCGTTCGGCCCTCAGGCCCTGGCCGTCTCGGTCTCCGGCTCTCCGGCCCGCTCGCCACCATCCGCCGCGACGGCCGTACCGTCCACCGGGTCGGCCGGGCCGCCGTCCCCCGGACCGGCCGCACCGGCCGCACCGGCCGCACCCTTCGCACCGGCCGCCGCCCTCGCCCGGCGCGGCAGCAGCAGCGCGCAGACCGCCGCCGCCAGCACCACCCCCGCGCCGACGTACAGCGCGGGCACCAGGCCGTCGACGAAGGCCTGCTCCGAGCCGTAACCGCCCCGGGACGAGAACACAGCCGACAGCACGGCCACGCCGAGCGCGCCGCCGACCTCCCGCAGCGCGTTGTTGGCGCCGGAGGCGATGCCCTGCTCGTGCGGCCGGACGCTGTCCATCACCAGGGCGGCGGTCGGCGCGAAGTACAGCGACATGCCGATGCCGCAGAGCACCACGGCGGGCACCACCGGGCCGTACTCGTAGTGGGCGTGGGAGCCGGTGATCGCCCCGTACAGGGCGAGGCCGAGGCCCTGGAGGACCAGTCCGGTGACGACGACCGGGCGGCCGCCGAAGCGGTCGGCCAGGACGCCGGCGATCGGTGCGACCAGCAGCGGCATGCCCGTCCACGGCAGCATCCGGATGCCGGCCTCCTGCGGGGTGTAGCCGCCCACGGTCTGCAGGTGCTGGCTGATCAGGAAGATCGAGCCGAACATCCCGAGGAACATCAGCAGACCGGAGGCGTTGACGGCGGTGAAGGCCCGGCTGCGGAAGAGCCGCATCGGCAGCATCGGGTGTTCGGCGCCGCGCTGCTCGTACAGCACGAAGGCGATCAGCAGCGCGACGCCGCCGGTCAGCGCGGCCACCACCAGCGGGCTGGTCCAGCCGTCGGGGTTGCCGCGGATCAGGCCGAGCACCACGCCGAACAGGCCGAGGCTCACCAGTGCGGTGCCGACCACGTCCAGGGTCGGGCTGGCGCCCCGGCTCTCGCGCAGCCGCAGGGCGGCCAGCGGTACCAGCACGACGCCGACCGGAACGTTCACCCAGAAGATCCACTGCCAGGAGAAGTGCTCGGTCAGGGTGCCGCCGACCAGCGGCCCGGTGGCGATGGCGAGGCCGTTGACGCCGGCCCAGATGCCGAAGGCCAGGCCGCGCCTGGCCGCGGGTATCGCGGCGGTGAGCAGGGTGAGGGTGAGCGGCATCGACACCGCGGCGCCGGCGCCCTGGACGGCGCGGGCGGCGATCAGCGCCCCGATGCCCGGCGACAGGGCGGCCGCGGCGGAGCCGACGGTGAACAGCGAGAGCCCGACCAGGAAGATCCGGCGGCGGCCGAAGCGGTCGCCGAGGGCCGCGCCGAACATCAGCAGCACGGCGAAGGAGAGGGTGTAGGCGCTGACCGTCCACTCCAGGTCGGACAGCCCGCCGCCGAGCTCCTCCCGGATGGACGGCAGCGCGGTGGTGACGACCAGGTTGTCCAGGCTGGCCATGAATCCCGCGATGCTGGTGATCACCAGGGTCCAGATGCCGGTGCGGCCGAACCGCTGCTCCTCCCGCCCGGCTGTCTTCTCCGTCATGACGTTCCCCCACGCTCCTAGGTAGTTATTGATCAATAACTTTCTCGGGCCGAAGAAGGGCCGCACGGACTCCACCGTGCGGCCCGCTACTCGGCCCGGCCCTGCCCGGCCGCGCCGCGCGCGGCCCTGCTCTGCACGCCGAAGCCGCCCCAGATCCGGTGGTCCTGCGGGTAGCCCAGGGCGACCAGCGTGTTGATCAGCATCCCGTACGCGAAGAACTCCGTGGCCTCCGCCGCGTCGCCGCCGATCCGCAGCCTGACCCGCTCGAAGAGCTCCTCCCAGAGCTGCCGGGCGGTCTCGCCGATCCCGTCCTCGCCGTCCTCGCCGCCCATCCGGGAGGCGAACACCGAGACGTAGAGCTGCATCTGCATCATCAGCTGCTCGCCGTCCTCGACCAGACCCAGGTACGCCTCGGACATCGCCTCGGCGGCCGCCTCACCGGTCAGCCCGGCCGACGCCTCGTCGAAGACCCGCCAGGTCTCCTCGATGCAGCGCTCGGCGGCCGCGGTGAAGATCGCCTGCTTGCCGGGGAACAGCCGGAACAGGTACGGCTGCGAGACGCCGACCCGACGGGCGATCGCCTCGGTCGACGTGCCCCGGTAGCCGTTCCTGGCGAATTCGATCACCGCGGCCCGGACGACGCTCTCGCGCCGCTCCTCCGCGCTCATCCGCATGCTCGTCCTCGCCATGAGAACCAAGTTAGTGACCAATCACTATCGAGGCAAGGACGAAAACCGCCCCGCGAGCCCGACGCACGGGCTCCGGGGCGGCCGGTCAGCGGGAATCCGCAGCTCAGGCGAGCCGGACGACCGCCTTGGACATCCCGAGCACCTTCTGCCCGCCGGTGGTGGCCAGCAGGTCGACCTGCACCCGGCGGTCGTCCAGCTTCTTGGCGACCTTGGCGGACACCTCGATCACCGCGCCGACACCGTCGTTCGGCACCGGCACCGGGCGGACGAACCGGACGCCGTACTCGACCACCGCGGCCGGGTCGCCGACCCAGTCGGTGACGACCCGGATCGCCTCGGCCATGGTGAACATGCCGTGCGCGATGACGTCCGGCAGGCCGACCTCCAGCGCGAACCGCTCGTTCCAGTGGATCGGGTTGAAGTCGCCCGAGGCACCCGCGTACTGCACCAACGTGGCGCGGGTCACGGGGAAGGACTGCGCCGGCAGCTCGGTGCCGACCTCGACCTCGTCGTAGTTGACCGCCATGCCGCTCACTCCCCCGCCTCGTCGGCGGCCCGGGCCACCAGCGTCATGATGGACGTCACAACGTGCTCGCCGCTCTCGTCCGCCACCTCACCACGCACGGTGAGCACGTCGTTGCCCGCCAGCGACTTGATGTTGTCGATGGTGACCGCGACCGTCAGCCGGTCACCGGCCTGGACCGGCCTGGTGTAGACGAACTTCTGGTCGCCGTGCACCACCCGGCTGTAGTCCAGCCCGAGGTCCGGGTCCTCGACCACCTGGGCGGCCGCGCGGTAGGTGATCACGAACGGGAAGGTCGGCGGGGCGATCACGTCCCGGTGGCCGAAGGCCTTCGCCGCCTCCGCGTCGGTGTACGCCGGGTTGGCGTCCCCGATCGCGACCGCGAACTCGCGGATCTTCTCCCGGCCGACCTCGTACGGCTCGGTGGGCGGGTAACTACGCCCGATGAAGGAGGGGTCGAGCGCCATGGCAGCTCCTCGAAACGCGGGGTGGATACGAAAAAAGCTCCGGGCCGCACCCCCGTTGAGGGATGCGGCCCGGAGCAGAAGACCTGAATTCACACAGGCCCGAGGCCCTGCGACAGGGTCAGCGGGTCTCGCGGTGCGCGGTGTGCGAGTTGCAGCGGGGGCAGTGCTTCTTCATCTCAAGACGGTCCGGGTCGTTACGCCGGTTCTTCTTGGTGATGTAGTTCCGCTCCTTGCACTCCACGCAGGCCAGCGTGATCTTCGGGCGGACGTCGGTGGCAGCCACGGGAGTGCCTTCCTTGGACAACGAATAAGAACACAACAAGAGTAGCCGACCGGGAGTGCGATCTCCCGACCGACTACGCGGGGTAGCGGTGACCGGACTTGAACCGGTGACACAGCGATTATGAGCCGCTTGCTCTACCAACTGAGCTACACCGCCACAGTGATCCGCAGCACAGCCGGAGCTGACCACTTCTCACCAGAGCCCCCATGCGGAATCGAACCGCAGACCTTCTCCTTACCATGGAGACGCTCTACCGAC
>NZ_JBEPAK010000240.1:0-10857 GCF_040298565.1 Kitasatospora sp. NPDC001539
TGGGAGCCGTCCCGGATCTGGTCGCGGGCGCGCCGCCGTTCCCGGCCGAGGCCGCGGCCGTTCCCACCGAAGCCGCCGTTCCCGGCCGGCCCCGTGCTCAGTCGCTGCGCCGTTCCCGCCCGGAGTCCCGTGCTCAGCTCCCGCCCGAAGTCCCGTGCTCAGCCGAGCCTGCGCACCCCCGCCGGGGTCACCGCCAGGTCCACCGGCCGGTCGTGCGGCTCGTCCGGCACCCGGTCCAGCACCTCGTCCTCGTACAGCAGCACCGCCAGCACCGGCCGCACCCCGGCCCGCTCCAGCCGGGCCAGCACCCGGTCGTAGCTGCCGCCGCCCCGGCCCAGCCGCAGCCCGGCACGGTCCACCGCCAGACCGGGCAGCAGCACCAGCGAGGCCGCCGTCACCGCCTCCGGCCCCAACCGCGGCCCGACCGGCTCGAGCAGCCCGCGCCCGGCCGGGGCGAGCGCCTCCGGCCCCGCGTACTCGGCCCAGTCGAGGTCGTTGTCCGGCAGCAGGACGGGCAGCAGCACCCGGGCTCCCGCCGCCCGCAGCGCGTCCAGCAGCGGCCTGGTCCCCGGCTCCGCGCCCACCGACACGTAGGCGGCCACGGTCGCGCCAGGCCCGGCCAGTTCCCCGGCGTGCCCGGCCAGCGCGCGGGCGGCCTCCGCACGCCCCTCGGCGGACCGTGCGCGGCGTCGCGTCAACAGCCGTGACCTCAGGTCGCTCTTCTCGTTGTGCACCGGATCCTCCATGTCTCCAGACCGCCGACGCGCAGAGCCTGACACGCGAAAGGGCGCCCCGATTGTCCACCCCGCTCCTGCTCCAGGCCCTGGCTGTGCTGAGCGCCCCGGCCACGGGCGCCGCCACCGTGCTCGGGCTGCGCGCCCGCCGGGAGCGGGCCGGGGCGGCCGAGGAGCGGCAGCGGCTGCGGGCGCGGATCGCCGAACTGGAGGAGCGCTGCGCCGAGCTGGAGCGCACCGCCTCCTGCGACCCGCTCACCGGCGTGTGGAACTACCGCCACCTGCAGCTCACCCTCGACCGGGAGATCGAACGGGCCCGCCGCGCCGAGCACGCCGACCAGGCCGACGGGCCGCGCCCGCTCGCGGTGCTGCTGCTGGAGATCGCCGGCTTCGACGCCGTCATCGCCGAGCACGGCCGCGCCCGCGGCAACGCGATACTGCGCGACCTCGCCCAGCGGCTCGCCATGGAGATCCGCCGCTCCGACACCCTCGGCCGCTACAGCGGCCACGAGTTCCTGGTGATCCTTCCGGATACCGGCGCCGACGGCGCCGCGCAGGTCGCCGAGCGGCTGGTCTGGTCGGTCCGGCGCCACCTGCTGCTCGACTGGTCCTCCGGCACCCGCGCGCCCCGGCCGGCCCGGGGCAACGGGCTGACCGCCGCGGCCGGCGTCGCCGTGCTGCCCGGGGACGGCACCCATGCCGCCGTCCTGCTCCGGGCCGCCGACGCGGCGCTCGCGGAGGCCCGGGCGGCCGGCGGCGACTGCTGGCGCACCGCACCGCCCCCCGGGCGGCGTTCCACCGGGCCCGGCGGGCCGCCCGCCACCCCTCCGGAAGGGGCGGCGACTGCCGAACGTGACCGTTCGGAAAAGGCGGGTAGTCTGTCCGCCTGTACCGGAGGGGACCCGCTTGCCCAGCCGGTCGCTTCCCATACGCCTGCCACCGTGGCCGTGCCCCGCGACGTGCTGTCCTAGCCGTCCGACCGCGCTCGGCCGGGCGAAAACGTGCCTGAGTAAGGTAAACGCATGACGACGACCACCTCCCGAATTCCGGTAACCAAGGCCGTGGTACCCGCGGCCGGACTGGGCACCCGCTTCCTGCCGGCCACCAAGGCCACCCCGAAGGAGATGCTGCCCGTCGTCGACAAGCCGGCGATCCAGTACGTCGTCGAGGAAGCCTCGGCGGCCGGCCTGTCCGACATACTGATGGTCACCGGCCGTAACAAGCGCGCGCTGGAGGACCACTTCGACCGCGCCTACGAGCTGGAGGAGCTGCTCGTCCGCAAGGGCGACGAGGACCGCCTGCGCCGGGTGCGCGAGTCCGTCGAGCTCGCCAACATGCACTACGTCCGCCAGGGCGACCCCAAGGGCCTCGGCCACGCCGTCTCGGTCGCCGAGCAGCACGTCGCCGGCCAGCCCTTCGCCGTCCTCCTCGGCGACGACCTGATCGACCCCCGCGACCCGCTGCTCGCCCGCATGATCGAGGTGCAGCAGGAGCTCGGCGGCTCGGTCGTCGCCCTGATGGAGGTCGACCCCTCCCAGATCCACCTGTACGGCTGTGCCGCCGTCAAGGCCAACGGCTTCGGCGAGGACGTCTTCCAGGTGACCGACCTGGTCGAGAAGCCCGAGCCCGGCGAGGCCCCCTCGAACTACGCCGTCATCGGCCGCTACGTCCTCGACCCGCTGGTCTTCGACGTGCTGCGCGAGACCCCGCCCGGCCGCGGCGGCGAGATCCAGCTGACCGACGCGCTGCGCGAGCTGACCAGCCGTGAACCCGCGGACGGCGGCCAGGTGCACGGCGTCCTCTTCAAGGGCCGCCGCTACGACACCGGCGACCGCGCCGACTACCTGCGCGCTATCGTCCGTCTGGCCGCCGAGCGCGAGGACCTGGGCCCGGAGTTCCGCTCCTGGCTGCGGGAGTTCGTCGGCTCCGAGCTGCAGGACTGACACCCAGACAGAGAGCGAGCCGCCGATGACCGGGTCCACCGAGCACAACACCACCTCCGCAGCCTGCTGCGACGGGTCCGGGGACCGGGCACCGGCGGCTCCTCGCTTCTGGACCGTCGACGAGCACCTCGCCGACGTGCTCTCCGCCGTCGGGCCGCTGCCCGCGATCGAGCTCCAGCTGCTCGACGCCCAGGGCTGCCGGCTCGAGGAGGACGTGGTCGCCGACGGCGACCTGCCGCCCTTCGACAACAGCTCGATGGACGGCTACGCGGTCCGCACCGCCGACACCGAGGGGGCCACCGACACCTACCCGTCGGTGCTCTCGGTGGTCGGCGACATCGCCGCCGGCGCGGGCGAGCTGCCCAAGGTCGGCCCCGGTCAGGCCGCCCGGATCATGACCGGCGCCCCCGTGCCGCCCGGCGCCCAGGCCGTCGTCCCGGTCGAGTGGACCGACGGCGGCACCGGCACCGGGGTGGCCGCCGCCGCGATGACCGCCCCGGTCGCCGACGAGGAGGTCCGGGTGCTGCGCCCGGTCGCCGAGGGCGCGCACATCCGCCGGCGGGGCAGCGACGTCGCGGCCGGCGCCACCGTCCTGGAGGCCGGCACCCGGCTCGGCCCGACCCAGATCGGCCTGCTCGCGGCGATCGGCCGGCCCACCGTGAAGGTCCGCCCGCGCCCCCGGGTGGTGGTGCTCTCCACCGGCAGCGAGCTGGTCCAGCCCGGCGAGCCCGTCGGGCCCGGGCAGATCGCCGAGTCCAACAGCTTCACCCTCACCGCGGCCGCCCAGGAGGCCGGCGCCATCGCCTACCGGGTCGGCGCCGTCCCCGACGAGGCCGAGCGGTTGCGCGCCGTCCTGGAGGACCAGCTCGGCCGGGCCGACCTGATCGTCACCAGCGGCGGGGTCAGCGTCGGCGCGTACGACGTGGTCAAGGAGGTCTTCGCGTCCTACGGCGGGGTCGACTTCCGGAAGCTGCGGATGCAGCCCGGCAAGCCGCAGGGCTTCGGCCGGATCGGCGGCGGGGCCGGGGTGCCGCTGCTCGCGCTGCCCGGCAACCCGGTGAGCGCCTACATCTCCTTCGAGCTGTTCGTCCGCCCGGTCATCCGGACCATGCTCGGCGCCGCCGACGTGCACCGTCCGGTGGTGCGCGCGCTCTGCCCGTCCGCGCTGCGCTCCCCGGCCGGCCGGCGGCAGTTCCTGCGCGGCCGGTACTCGGCGGCGGAGGGCACGGTCGAGCCGGTC
This sequence comes from Kitasatospora sp. NPDC001539, assembly GCF_040298565.1. Classification (NCBI taxonomy): domain Bacteria; kingdom Bacillati; phylum Actinomycetota; class Actinomycetes; order Kitasatosporales; family Streptomycetaceae; genus Kitasatospora; species Kitasatospora sp. NPDC001539. Next base: position 3,918 of record NZ_JBEPAK010000240.1, read on the forward strand.
GGCGGCGCGGACTCCCACCTGGTGGGCGCGCTCGCCAGGGCGAACTGCCTGATCACCGTCCCCGAGGACGTCACCGCACTGCCGGCCGGCAGCGAGGTCGACGTGGTGTTGCTGGACTCCTGACCCCCTCCCCCCGCGGAGGGAGGGGTACGGTAGCGCGGTATTCGACCTGCGCGCCCCTGGAGTGACCCGTGACGACGACACCGAGCCCCGGCGACCGCCTCACCCACGTCGACGAGCAGGGCGCCGCCCGGATGGTCGACGTCTCCGAGAAGGACACCACCGCGCGCACCGCCGTCGCGGCCGGGCGGGTCACGGTCTCCCCGAAGGTGGTCGAGCTGCTGCGCGGCGAGGGCGTGCCCAAGGGCGACGCCCTCGCCGTGGCGAGGATCGCCGGGATCATGGGTGCCAAGCGCACCCCGGACCTCATCCCGCTCTGCCACCCGATCGCCGTCTCCGGGGTCACGGTCGACCTCGCCGTCGCGGACGACGCGGTCGAGATCACCGCGACCGTCAGGACCGCCGACCGCACCGGCGTGGAGATGGAGGCGCTGACCTCGGTGACGGTGGCCGCGCTGACCGTGATCGACATGGTCAAGGCGGTGGACAAGGGCGCCGCCATCGAGTCCGTCCGGGTGCTCAGCAAGACCGGCGGCAAGAGCGGCGACTGGTTCGCGCCGGAGGCCGGGGCATGACGCCGGTCGGCAGGGCACTGGCCGTCACCGTCTCCAACCGGGCCTCGGCCGGGGTCTACGAGGACAAGGGCGGCCCGCTGCTGGTGGCGGGCCTGACCGCGATGGGCTTCACCGTCGACGGCCCCCGGGTCGTCCCCGACGGGGAGCCGGTGGAGGCCGTCCTGCGCGAGGCCGTCGACGCCGGGTACGACGTGGTGCTGACCACCGGCGGCACCGGCATCTCGCCGATGGACCTCACGCCCGAGATGACCGCCCGGGTGATCGACCGCCCGATCCCCGGCATCGCCGAGGCCGTCCGCGCCCACGGCCGGGACAAGGTGCCGACCGCGGCGCTCTCCCGCGGGCTCGCGGGGCTCGCCGGACGTACCCTGATCGTCAACCTGCCGGGCTCGACCGGCGGCGTCAGGGACGGCCTGGCCGTCCTGGAGCCGCTGCTCGCCCACGCCGTCGACCAGCTCGGCGGCGGGGACCACCCCCGGCCCGACGCACCAGCTTCCGGGAGAGCGCACTGAACGCCGGCTGGCCGGTAGAGCTCCACGAGGGGGAGGTCACGCTGCGCCCGATCCGGGCCCGTGACCAGCGCGAGTGGCAGGAGGTGAGCCGCCGCAACCGGGACTGGCTGCGGCGCTGGGAGGCGACCGTGCCGCCCGGCCCGGCGGGCCGGGTCGCGGGGCCCCGCCCGACGTACCGGCAGATGGTCCGCTTCCTGCGGCACGAGGCCTCGGCCGGCCGGATGCTGCCCTTCGTGGTGCTCTACAAGGACCAGCTGGTCGGCCAGTTGACCGTCGGCGGGATCACCTGGGGCTCGATGTGCTCGGCCAACATCGGCTACTGGATCGACGAGGCGGTGGCCGGCCGGGGCATCATGCCGACCGCCGTGGCGCTTTCGGTGAACTACTGCTTCCGCACGCTCGGACTGCACCGGATCGAGGTCTGCATCCGCCCGGAGAACGGCCCGAGCCGGCGGGTGGTGGAAAAGCTCGGCTTCCGCTCGGAGGGAATCCGCCCGCGCTATCTCCACATCGACGGCGACTGGCGGGACCACCTGGTCTACGCCCTGACCGCCGAGGAGGTCCCGGAAGGGATGCTGGAGCGGTGGCGGGCGCTCAGCTCGGGCCAGGGCCCCGATAATTGAATGCATGTTCGAAAGAAATATCGATATGGCATCGGCGCGTCGGCGGACCGCCACAAATACCGGCAAAATAGTCGGAGAATCAGCTTGATCACACGACACGCCGCGTCAAATTGCTGCCACGCCTTCCCCGTCGCCCGTACGGTGTGAATCGTGAGCAGTAGCGGCCTTATCTACGCCGTCATCGTAGGGGCCTGGGCCGCCTATCTGGTGCCGATGTGGCTCCGCAGGCAGGACGAACTCAACGAGGCGCGCCCGACGGAACGCTTCAGCACCGCCATCCGCCTGCTGGCCGGGCGTTCGGCGCTGGAGCGGCGGGCAGCCCGGGCCCTGGGCGACGAACCGCGCGACGACGAGCACAGCGACGACGGTCCTCCCGAACGGGACGAGGCCGCCCCCGGCGACCCCGCCACCCGGGAGTCCGAACCCCTCGCGGAGCGCCCCGCGGAACGTCCGGCCGAACGGCCGGGTCCCGCGCGGCCGGTCGGGACCGAGCGCCGGGCCCGGCTGCTGGCCCGCCGGCGCCGGATGGTCACCGTCCTCTTCCTCGCCTTCGCGCTGGGCGCCGTGGTCGCGGCGGTGGCCGGACTCGCCTTCCTCTGGGTCCCGGCGGTGCCGGCGGTGCTCCTCACCCTCTACATCGGCCACCTGCGCAAGCTGGAGCGCCAGCGGTACGAGGTGAAGCTGGACCGCGCCCGGGCCGCCCAGGCGGCCGAGCACCTGCGCCGGCGCGAGCAGCAGCGCGCCGAGGCCCCGGCGGCCGGGCGGCACCCGGCCGAGGAGCCGGCCGACGCGGAGCCGGCCCCGGCCGCGCCCGCCGAGCAGCCGCCCGGCCGCCGCCCGCACCTGCGGCTGGCCGCCGAGCCGGAGGAGCCCACCGTCGCGGTGTCGGCCTCCGCGGTGGCCGAGGCGACCGAGCACGAGGAGTGGGTCGACGGCATGCGCGAGCGCGGTGCGGCCGGCCCGGACTCCTGGGAGCCGGTGCCCGTCCCGCTGCCGACCTACGTCACCGCTCCGGTCGCCCCCCGGGTCTCCCGCGGCCTCGACCTGTCGGCCCCCGGCACCTGGACCGCCGGGCGCCCGGCCGAGCCCCGCAACACCCCGCTGTTCGACCAGTACGCCGAGGCCCCGGAGCCGGAGGCCCGCCGCCGCGCGGCCAACGAATGACGGTGACCGCCCCCCGGTCAGGGGGGTGGTCACGGACCCCCTCCGGAAGGTGCTAGAGTTTCTTCTCGTTGGGGCTGTGGCGCAGTCCGGTAGCGCACCTCGTTCGCATCGAGGGGGTCAGGGGTTCGAATCCCCTCAGCTCCACCCAACGGATCGACTCGGATCGGTCCGGAAATCCCGCCGGGAGTCAACTCCCGGCGGGATTTCGCGTTTTGCGCCCACCGGGCTCCTCGGGGCGGCCGCCGTGGCGGAGATCACAACACGCTCCCGGCCGGGATTCTGACGCCGTTTGGGCCTCAGGGGGGTCGGTTATGGTGGGTGGACCCAGACGCTGACGAGGGAACGATCTGGTCTATCTCAACGGGGTGCCATCGCGGTGCGCGAGTTCGGTCTGGAACGGTGGACGCGAGAAGCGGACCCGGAGGAACCCGGCGGACGCCCGGCGACCGGAAGACCGAGCTCCCTGACCCTCGCGGCGAGCTGCGCGGCGGCGCTGTCGCTGGCGGCGTTCGTCCTGGTGCGGCACCTCCACGGGGCGACCATGGTCGACATGCTGGTCTACCGGGCCGAGGGCCGGGCGGTGGTGGACGGCACGGACCTCTACGCGATGCGGCTGCCCGGCTGGGACCTGCCGGCCACCTACCCGCCGTTCGCCGCGCTGCTGTTCGTCCCGAGCTCCTGGTTCGACGTGAGCACGCTGCGCGTCCTGGTGATGCTCCTCAACTACGCGCTGCTGGCCCTCGCCGTCCACCTCTCGCTGCGGCTGGCCGGCTGGCCCCGGCGCACCCGCCCGGCCGCCGTGATCCTCGCGACCGGCCTCGCCGTCTGGCTGGAGCCGGTGTACACCACGTTCCAGTACGGCCAGGTCAACCTGGGCATCCTCTGCCTGGTGCTGTGGGACCTGACCCGCCCGGACCGCAGCCGGTTCAAGGGCGTCGGCATCGGCCTGGCCACCGCCGTCAAGATCACTCCGGGCCTGTTCACCGTCTACCTGTTCCTGACCGGCCGGATCCGGGCCGGCCTGGTCTCGGTCGCCACCTTCCTCGGCGCGGGCCTGATCGGCTGGATCGCGCTGCCGGACGCCTCGTACGGCTTCTGGAGCACCTACCTGTGGGATCCGAGCCGGGTCGGCGTCACCGTGCTGGTGGACAACCAGTCGCTGCGCGGCGCCGTCTGCCGGCTGCTCGACGCCAACGACCCGGGGCCGGTCGGACTGGTCGCCTCCGCGCTGGTCGGGGTGGTCGGGCTCGGGGTGACGGTGCTCGCCGGGCGCTCCGCCCGGGTGCTGCGCCGGGCCGACGCCTGGGGCGCCGTCTGCGCGGCCCTCACCGCGCTGCTGGTCTCGCCGATCAGCTGGACCCACCACTGGGTGTGGTGCATCCCGCTGATCGCCCTGCTGGCGGTGGAGGCCAGGACCGGGGCGCGGCGGGTGCTGCCGGCCGTGCTGTCGGCGGTGACGCTGGCGGTGTTCCTCTCCCACGTGATGTGGGCGGTGCCGCACCGCTGGGGGCGCGGCGTCGCCTGGTACTGGCAGCTGCCCGGCTCGATCTACCCGCTGCTCGGCATCGCGGTGCTGGCCGTCGTCGGCCGGCGGCTGTACCGCGCCCGGCGCGGGGCCGTCGACGCCTCGGCCGGCGCCCGGGCGCTGCTGGAGCCCGTCCGGGACACGGGGGACGTCCGGGACGCCGAGCTCGAGCGTGACCCCGCCCTGACCAATCGGACCTGACGGATCAGAGTCGACGTGACCACCCAGACCGCAACCCCGACGCCGTCCAGGGCCGCCGCGCCCGCCGCCCGCCGGGCGGTGGCCGCCCTGGACTCCCCGGCCCGCCGCACCGCGCTGCTCGGTGCGCTGTGCTTCGCGGTGACGTGCGCCGTCGGCCTCCAGGGCTGGGCCTCCGTCTCGCTCGGCGGCTTCGACCTCGGCATCTTCGACCAGGGCGTGCGCGGCTACGCCCACTTCGGGCTGCCGGTGTCGACGCTGAAGAGCTACCACCACGAGTTCCCGCCCGGCTTCTCGCTGCTGGGCGACCACTTCTCGCCGGTACTGGCGCTGCTCGCGCCGCTGTACTGGATCTGGGACGACCCCCGCTCGCTGATCATCGGGCAGGCGCTGCTGTTCGCGCTCGGGGTGCCGCTGATCCGGCGGATCGCCGCCTACTGCTTCGCTTCCGCCGAGCCGCGCACCGCCCGGCGGGCGGCCGACCTGGCCGGGTTGGTCCACGCGCTCGGCTGGCCGCTGCTGGTCGCCGCCCGGGTCGGCTTCCACGAGGTGGCGTTCGCCGTCCCGCTGACCCTGCTGATGCTGGAGCGCGGCCTGGCCCGCCGGTACGGCACGGTGGTGCTCGCCGCCGCCCTGCTGTGCTGCACCAAGGAGGACCTCGGCCTCATGGTCGGCGCGTACGGCCTGGTGCTGCTGCTCCGCAACCGCCGCACCGGGGACCGCGCCGGGCGCTTCACCGGGATCGGGCTGCTGGTGGGCGGGCCGGTCGCCTCGGCGGTGGCGATCACGTGGCTGATCCCGGCGATGGGCGGGGAGCCGGGCTACTACTGGAACTACACGGCCCTCGGCGCCGACGGCGGCGAGGCCGTCCGCAACCTGCTGCACGACCCGTCCCTGCTGGTCCGGACGGCCTTCGACCAGCCGCTCAAGCCGCTGCTGCTGCTCTGGCTGTTCGGCACGATGTTCCTGCTGCCGCTGCGCTCGGCGACCGCGCTGTGCGCGCTGCCGCTGCTGGCCGAGCGGATCCTGTCCAGCAACCCCAACCACTGGTCGATCGCCCGGCACTACGACTCGATGCTCTGGCCGATCCTGCTGACCGCCGCGATCGAGGTGCTGGGCCGGCTGAGCGGCGCCGAGCGGCCCGAGCGGACGCGCCGGCGCGCCCGGCTGCTGGGTCTGGGCGCGGCGGGGGTGGCACTGGTGGCCGCCGTGCCGATCGGATTGCTGCAACTGGCCGTGCCGTCCTCCTGGGAGCCGAGGGCGAGCGAGGCCGCGCTGGTCCGGGCGGCCGCGCTGATCCCGGACGGCGCCTCGGTGGAGGCGGACAACCAGATCGCGCCGCGGCTGACCGCGCGGGCCGACGTGGTGCTGGTGGACGGGACGCCGCGCGGACGCGAGTACGTGCTCACCCGCTCGGACAAGCGGTCCTTCCCGTTCAAGACCGACCGGGAGCAGGCCGACCGGATCCAGCTGCTGCTGGCCCACGGCTACCGGCAGGTCTGGGCCGAGGACGGGGTGGTGCTGCTGCACCGGGAGAGCGGTGAGCCGGTGCCCGGCGAGCACGTGCCCGGGCCGGGCAGCAAGCCGGTCCAGGACGAGGTGCCGTCCGACGTGGGACACAACCTGTTCAAGGGCTGAGGCCCTGGTCACGAGCCGCCGGCACCGCCCGGCCCGGGCTCCTGGACGATGACCACCGGGCAGGGCGCGTGGTGCAGGCAGTACTGGGCGACGGTGCCGAGCGGGGCGTCCGGCGGGGTGGAGCGGCCGCGGTTGCCGAGGACCAGCAGGGCGGCTCCGCCGGCGGCGGCGACCAGGGCGGGGCCGGGCGCCCCGGCCTTGAGGTGGCGGCGCAGCGGCACCGCGCGGGCGGCGGCCGTCTCGGCCAGGCCCGCCGACTCGGCGAGGATGGCGGCGGCCCGCCGCTCCGGGCCGAAACCGTCCAGGGCGGGCGGGACGAGGCCGTGCTCGCCGTGCAGGCAGGGGAACTCCCAGACGGCCACCGCCTCCAGCGGGCCGCCGGTGAGGCCGGCCAGGCGGGCCGCCCAGACGACAGCCGCGCGGGCGGGCGCGGAGCCGTCCACGCCGACCACTATCCGGCCGCGGGGCTGCATGCCCCCATGGTCGCAGAACGCCGGGCCGGAGGTCGAGCGTTGGAACCTTCGGCGCACCAGCGGCCACATCAGCCGCAGGGCGGGCGAGACGATCTTCGGGTCCGTCAGGGTG
>NZ_JBEPAK010000241.1:0-10813 GCF_040298565.1 Kitasatospora sp. NPDC001539
GCGGCGCTGGTCGGCGGGCTGCTGCCGTCGATCGGATCGGCGCTGGTCGGCTCCTCGGTGCTGAACTACTACTTCACCCCGCCGCTGCACACCGGCGGCCTGGACGTCTACACCGCGGGCCGCACGTTCGTCCACGTCGACGTCGAGCCCACCCAGATCGGCAAGATCTTCGCCCCCGACCTCGGCATCGCCTCCGACGCCAAGGCCGCCCTGGAGCTGTTCGTCCAGGTCGCCAAGGAGCTCAAGGCCGACGGCCGGCTCAAGGACCGCAGCGAGTGGGCCGCCTCCACCCAGGAGCGCAAGGCCCGGCTGCAGCGCCGCACCCACTTCGACAACGTGCCGCTCAAGCCGCAGCGCGTGTACGAGGAGATGAACCGCGCCTTCGGCCCGGAGACCCGCTACGTCACCACCATCGGCCTGTCCCAGATCGCCGGCGCGCAGATGCTGCACGTCTACCGGCCGCGCCACTGGATCAACTGCGGCCAGGCCGGCCCGCTCGGCTGGACCATCCCCGCCGCGCTCGGCGTCGCCACCGCCGACCCCGAGGGCCAGATCGTCGCCCTCTCCGGCGACTACGACTTCCAGTTCATGATCGAGGAGCTGGCCGTCGGCGCCCAGCACCGGATCCCCTACGTCCACGTCCTGGTGAACAACTCCTACCTGGGCCTGATCCGCCAGGCGCAGCGCAACTTCGACATCGACTTCCAGGTCAAGCTGGAGTTCGAGAACGTCAACTCCCCCGAGCTCGGCGTCTACGGCGTGGACCACGTCAAGGTCGTCGAGGGCCTGGGCTGCAAGGCGATCCGGGTCACCGAGCCGGAGGGCCTGCTGCCCGCCTTCGAGGAGGCCAAGAAGCTGGCCGCCGAGTTCCGCGTCCCGGTCGTGGTCGAGGCCATCCTGGAGCGGGTCACCAACATCTCGATGGCCGCCGCCGACATCGACAAGGTCAACGAGTTCGAGGAGCTCGCCACGCTCCCCGAGCACGCGCCGACCGCCATCAAGCCGCTGGCGCTCTGACGCGGGCGGTGCGCGGGGGCGTACGAGCCGCTCCGTACGCCCCCGCGCAGGCGGAACACCGGCGGCGCCGGCGCGGTTGAGCCGTCCGGGGCCGCTACCGTGTGCCCGGACGACTTCCTCTGCCACGCTGCCGAAAGGACCACCACCGTGAGCCTGTACGACATCCCGCTGCGCACCCTGGCCGGCGAGGCCACCTCGCTGGCGGACCACAAGGGCAAGGCGCTGCTGATCGTCAACGTCGCCTCCAAGTGCGGCCTGACCCCCCAGTACACCGGCCTGGAGAACCTCCAGAAGCGCTACGCCGGGCGCGGGTTCACCGTGCTGGGCTTCCCGTGCAACCAGTTCGCCGGGCAGGAGCCGGGCAGCGCCGAGGAGATCCAGAGCTTCTGCTCCACCACCTACGGCGTGACCTTCCCGCTGTTCGAGAAGATCGACGTCAACGGCGAGGACCGCCACCCGCTGTACCGGCAGCTGACCGAGGTCGCCGACGCCGAGGGCCAGGCCGGGGACGTCAGCTGGAACTTCGAGAAGTTCCTGATCTCGCCGGACGGCGCCGTCGTCGCGCGCCTGCGTCCGCGCGTCGAGCCGGAGTCACCGGAGCTGACCGCCGCCATCGAGGCCGTGCTGCCGGCCTGACGCCGTCCGCCCGTCCGCGTGCCCGCGCATCCGCTCGGGCGGCAGGGGCCGTCCCCGCCGGGGGCGGCCCCTGCCGCTGTCAGAGCAGCAGCCGGGTGCCCGGCGGCAGTTCTCCGTCCCGGGCGGCATCGCGCAGGTGCGCCAGCAGGGTGCCGTGCAGCGCCTCGGCGGCGCGGGTGAGCGGCACCTCGTGGCCGTGCGCGACGGCGATGGTGCGGCCCAGGCCCGGCCCGGCGAACGGGGTGACCGACAGGCCCGAGCGGGCCGCCACCATGCCGGGCAGCACGGCGGGGCCGAGCCCGGCCCGGACGAACCCCAGCACCGCGTCCATCTCGCCGCCCTCGACCGCGAACTCCGGCTCGAAGCCGGCCGCCCGGCAGGCCGCCAGGGTCGCCTCGCGCAGGTCGTACCCCTCCCGGAACATCACCAGCGGCCGCCCCCTCAGCTCCGCCACCCGCACCCGGGGCCGGGCCGGGCCGGCGGCGGACACCAGCACCAGTTCCTCGTGGAGCAGCTCGGTGACGGCGAGGGCGGGCGCCGCCTCCCCGCTCGGCGGGGTGATGACCAGCGCGAGGTCCAGCTCCCCGGCCGCCAGCCAGCGCACCAGGTCGCGCGAGCCGCCCTCGCGCACCCCCAGCGCCACCCCCGGGTAGCGGTCCCGGAAGGCCCGCAGCACGTCCGGCACCAGGCTGGTGCACAGGCTCGGCGGCGCGCCCAGTCGCACCCGGCCGCGGCGCAGCTGCACCGTCTCCTGGACGGCGAGGCGGGCGCTCTCGGTGTCGGCGAGGATGCGCCGGGCCAGCGGCAGCAGGGCGTCGCCCGCATCGGTGAGCGCGATGTTGCCGCGCGTACGGTGGAACAGCTCGGCGCCCAACTCCCGCTCCAGGGACCGGATCTGCTGGGAGAGCGAAGGCTGTGCGACGTGCGCCGCCTCGGCCGCCCGGGTGAAGTGGCGGGTCTCGGCGACGGCCAGGAAGTAGCGGAGTTGCTGGAGCTGCACATGCCCAGGGTAAGCCGCATCGATAGGCCCCGGCTATCGTCACCAGCCGCAGCATGTCTTGGACGCACCCCCGCGGCCGTCCCTACCGTTGCCGACATGACAACCGCGACGCGGACGGGCCGGCATCCGTCCACCCTGGCGACCCTGTGGCGGTCGACCGTCGGCAAGAAGGCGGTCATGGCCGTCACCGGACTGGTCATGCTGCTGTACCTGGTCGCGCACATGCTGGGCAACCTCAAGGTCTTCTTCGGCCCCGACGACATCAACGGCTACGCCGCCTGGCTGCGCACCGTCGGCCAGCCGTTCCTCGGCCACGAGTGGTTCCTGTGGATCGCCCGGCTCGGCCTGGTCGCCGCCGTGGTGCTGCACGGCGTGTCCGCGTACCAGCTCAGCCGCCGCGACCTGGCCGCCCGGCCCAGCAAGTACGTGCACCAGCGCCGGCGCGCCAGCTACGCGACCCGGACCATGCGCTGGGGCGGGGTGATCCTGGGGCTGTTCGTCGTCTGGCACATCCTCGACCTCACCACGCTGACCGTGAACCCCGTCGCCGAGCACGGACACGTCTACCAGAACGTCGTGGGCACCTTCGGCCGCTGGTACAGCGACGTGATCTACATCGTCGCGATGCTGGCGCTGGGCCTCCACATCCGGCACGGCTTCTGGAGCGCCGCGCAGACCCTCGGCGCCAACAACGCCCGCCGCGACAAGGCGCTGAAGCTGGCCGCCAACGGCCTGGCGCTGGTGCTGACCGCCGGCTTCCTGTCCGTCCCCGTGGCCGTGATGTTCGGAGTGGTGAAGTGAGCTACCTGGAGTACACCGTCGGCGAGCCGATCGCCGACACCAAGGCCCCCGACGGCCCGATCGAACAGCGCTGGGACCAGCGGCGGTTCGACGCCAAGCTGGTCAACCCGGCGAACCGGCGCAAGCACACCGTCATCGTGGTCGGCACCGGCCTGGCCGGCGGCGCGGCCGGCGCCACCCTCGCCGAACAGGGCTACCACGTCGTCCAGTTCTGCTTCCAGGACTCCCCGCGCCGGGCCCACTCGATCGCCGCCCAGGGCGGCATCAACGCGGCCAAGAACTACCGCAACGACGGCGACTCGGTCCGCCGGCTGTTCTACGACACCGTCAAGGGCGGCGACTTCCGCGCCCGGGAGTCCAACGTGCACCGGCTCGCCCAGGTGTCGGTGGAGATCATCGACCAGTGCGTGGCCCAGGGCGTGCCCTTCGCCCGCGAGTACGGCGGGCTGCTGGACACCCGCTCCTTCGGCGGCGTGCAGGTCTCCCGGACCTTCTACGCCCGCGGCCAGACCGGCCAGCAGCTGCTGCTCGGCGCCTACCAGGCGCTCTCCCGGCAGATCGCCGCCGGGAACGTGGAGATCCACCCGCGCACCGAGATGCTCGACCTGCTGGTGGTGGACGGCCGGGCTCGCGGCATCGTCGCCCGCGACCTGGTCACCGGCCGGATCACCAGCCACACGGCGGACGCCGTGGTGCTCGCCACCGGCGGCTACGGCAACGTCTTCTACCTCTCCACCAACGCCAAGAACTCCAACGCCACCGCCATCTGGCGGGCCCACCGGCGCGGCGCCTACTTCGCCAACCCGTGCTTCACCCAGATCCACCCGACCTGCATCCCGCGCTCCGGCGAACACCAGTCCAAGCTCACCCTGATGAGCGAGTCGCTGCGCAACGACGGCCGGATCTGGGTGCCCAAGGCCCAGGGCGACACCCGGCCGCCGGCCGAGATCCCCGAGGACGAGCGGGACTACTACCTGGAGCGGATCTACCCGTCCTTCGGCAACCTGGTGCCGCGCGACATCGCCTCCCGGGCCGCCAAGAACGTCTGCGACGAGGGCCGCGGCGTCGGCCCCGGCGGCCAGGGCGTGTACCTCGACTTCGCCGACGCCATCCGCCGACTGGGCCGGGACGCCGTCGAGGCCAAGTACGGCAACCTCTTCGAGATGTACGAGCGGATCACCGCCGAGGACCCGTACCGGGTGCCGATGCGGATCTACCCCGCGATCCACTACACGATGGGCGGCCTGTGGGTCGACTACGACCTGCAGACCAGCATCCCGGGCCTGTTCGCGATCGGCGAGGCCAACTTCTCCGACCACGGAGCCAACCGGCTCGGCGCCAGCGCCCTGATGCAGGGCCTCGCCGACGGCTACTTCGTGCTGCCGCCCACGCTCAACGACTACCTGGCCCGCAACCCCCTGGCCGCGGTGCCCGCCGACCACCCGGCACTCACCGAGACCGAGGCGGAGGTCGAGGACCGGCTCAACCTGATCCTGTCCGTCGACGGCGACCGCACCCCCGACTCCTTCCACCGCGAACTCGGCGAACTGCTCTGGGACGAGTGCGGGATGGCCCGGGACGAGGCCGGGCTGAAGCGGGCGCTGGCGCGGATCCCGCAGCTGCGCGAGGAGTTCTGGCGCCGCATCAAGGTGCCGGGCACCGGCCAGGAGCTCAACCAGTCGCTGGAGAAGGCCAACCGGCTGGTCGACTACTTCGAACTGGCCGAGCTGATGTGCCTGGACGCGCTGCACCGCGCCGAGTCCTGCGGCGGCCACTTCCGCACCGAGAGCCAGACCCCCGAGGGCGAGGCCGCCCGGCGCGACGAGGAGTTCTCCTACGCCGCCGCCTGGGAGTTCACCGGCACCGGCGAGGCACCCGTCCTCCACCGCGAGGCGCTCGACTTCGAGTACGTCCACCCCACCCAGCGGAGCTACGCATGAACCTCACCCTGCGCATCTGGCGCCAGGCGGGCCCGGACGCGCCCGGGTCGATGACCACCTACCAGGTCAGCGGGATCAGCCCCGACATGTCCTTCCTGGAGATGCTCGACACCCTCAACGAGGAGCTGATCACCCGCGGCGACCAGCCGGTCGCCTTCGACCACGACTGCCGCGAGGGTATCTGCGGCGCCTGCGGCATGGTCATCAACGGCCAGGCCCACGGCCCGGAGCGGACCACCACCTGCCAGCTGCACATGCGGCACTTCGAGGACGGCGACACCATCGACGTCGAGCCCTGGCGGGCGGCGGCGTTCCCGGTGGTCAAGGACCTGGTGGTGGACCGCTCGGCCTTCGACCGGATCATCGGCTCCGGCGGCTACATCACCGCGCCCACCGGCAGCGCCCCCGAGGCGCACGCCACGCCCGTCCCCAAGGAGGCCGCGGACACCGCCTTCGAGCACGCCGAGTGCATCGGCTGCGGGGCCTGCGTGGCCGCCTGCCCGAACGGCTCGGCGATGCTGTTCACCTCCGCCAAGGTCGTGCACCTCAACGTGCTGCCCCAGGGCGCGCCCGAACGCGGCGCCCGGGTGCGGAACATGGTCGCGGCGATGGACGCCGAGGGCTTCGGCGGCTGCACCAACACCGGGGAGTGCGCCACCGCCTGCCCCAAGGGCATCCCGCTGCCCAGCATCGCGGCGATGAACCGGGAGTTCCTGCGGGCCGCCCGCGGCTGACACCCGCCCGCCCCCCAGTCGGTCGGCCCCTCGCACAGGTGCTCGTGCGGGGGGCCGACACCGTTTCGGACGGAGCGCGCGCGGGCATTCCACGCTCCCCGTACGGGTGGTGGATCGGGAGGAGCGGTGCTGCCGGGCGGGAAATCGCGCTACGGTGGTGCTCCGCTACGGAAGGACGGCATATGCCCGAGGTTCAGTCCTGTTCCGGTTGCGGCGGGTCCGGCGGGACCCAGAAGACCGAGGCAACGGTCGAACGGGACGAGGAAGGAAGCATGGTGCCCAGGATCCACACCTTCTGGTCGCCCTGCGGTCGGTGCCACGGCTCCGGGACGGTGATCGTCGGATGAGGTTGGTCTTCGAATGCGTCGAGTGCGGCGGGCACTACCTGCCGCCCGAGGGCATGGTCTACCCGGACGGACCGGCCTCGCCGGTCTGGTGCTCCTCCTGCCAGGCGGCCAAGCAGGCGGCGGGCGAGCAGGAGGACCCGCTGCTCGCCCGGGTCGCGTTGGCCGCCGCCCGGGCCGCCCTCGCCCGGCGCGCCACCGAGCCCACCGAGCCGGCCGCCGGCCGCGGTGACGTCCGCCCGTCCCGGCCGCCGCTGTCCCGCCGGGCCCGCTCGGGGCCGGGCGGGGTGCGCGGCAGGCTGGGCTGACCCCGCCGGAACCCTCGCGCCCCGGCGCCTGCCCGCGCTGCGGCCCTGCCGCTCGGGCGCCCCGTGGCGTGCCGGCCGGGCGTCGATCGGCGCGGCAGGTCAGAACAGCGCCTCCTGGGTGTCCGGCTCCGGCGGACGGACCCGCTCCTCCAGCGCCAGGCCGGTGGAAGCCCGGCCGGTCACGGGCGTGAGCGTCCAACCGGTGAGCCGGCGGGTGTCCAGCAGCAGCGGGCCGGAGCCGTCCGGCTGGTCGAGGAAGAGGTGCCGCCCGACCGGTGGGCGCAGGGTGCCCGCGACCACCGCCCCGGCGGACAGCCCGGTGATCTCCCGGTAGGCCTCGGGGGCGCCCGCGCCCAGGCCGTAGCGCTCGACGTGGTCGACCACCGGGCGCTCGGCGAGCAGTTCCACGGCGTGGCCCTCCAGCAGCCGGTGCGCCCGGGCGCGGGCCTCCGTGAGCACCGTACGGCGGCGCGGGGCGTCCCCGTGAGCCCACCAGTGGTCCGTCTTGACCCGGGACTTGAACCGCTCGCGGGCCATCCCCGAGGCGGCGACGGTGAGTTCGGCGCGGCGGACTGCGGGCAGGCCACCGCGCGCGGTGAACGCGTAGGCCAGGGCGCCCTGTTCGAGCAGTCGGCTGTCACCGCGCTGCTCGGCCGTCAGGCCCACCTTCAGCAGACCCTCGCCGAACCAGGCGAGGTAGAGCAGGTAGGTGCGGCCGTCGTCCAGGATCTGGTCCCGGGCCAGGGCCAGGCCGCGGTCCACGCTCTGGCAGGCGGGGCACTGCGTCGCGCCGCCGTCCGGGTCGATCACCGCGTGGTGCGGGCACGGCGTGCGCTCCGTCGCGCCGGCCAGCCAGGCGCCGACGCAGCGGCGCGGGCCGCCGAGCAGCCAGCCGACCTCCGTACCCGGTGCCACGGCGCGTTCGTGCACCTGGGTGCCGCGCACGGCGCCGAGCAGGGCGCGGCCGTCCTGCCAGCTCAGGCCGGTGGAGATCCAGCCGGACGGCCGGTCCGGGTGCTGCGGTGCGGGGATCGTCACGGGCATCCCTCCCTAGAGGTCCTCGATCCGGTCCGGTCCCGGTTCGGTCCCGGTCCGGTGAGGCTACCTGCCGCCACCGACAACGGCGGGATCGGCCCGGAGGACCGCGGAGGGTTCCGGAGGTCCCGGAGGTCCCGGAAGGCCCTGAGGGCCTGAGGGCCTGGGAGGCCGGGCGCGCCGGGTCGCGGGTCGCCGGGGCCGGGGGCCGCCTGCGGCGCGGGCCGGAAGCCCGCAGCTCGCGGGTACTTGGCCGGGTGGGGTGTCCACGCTCTATTGTGGCGGGCGCGGTCGGCGGTGTCGCCGGGAGGTGGCGCGGGCGGCCGGTCGGTGCGGAGCGCGAAGGGGTGGACGTGGCGGGGCGGCGGAACAGCGGGGTGCTGGCGATCTGGGCGGAGGCGCAGCGGCAGCAGCAGCGCCGGGAGGAGGCTCGGTGGCGCGCCGAGGAGGCCGAACTGCGCCGCCGCGAGCGCGAGCAGCGGGAGGCGCAGCGGGCGGCCGCCCGCACCGAGCGGGAGGCGCAGCGGGCGTACCAGCAGTCCCGGGAGGCCGAGGCGGCCCGGCGTACGGCCGAACTGGAGGCCCGGGTCCAGGAGTTGCGCGGGCTGCTGGCGGCGGGGCTGGCCTCGCCGGGGTTCGGCCCGCAGGCGCTGCTGGCGCCGCGCCCCGTACCGCCGTTCGATCCGGGCCCGTTGGGCACGCCGGTGCCGATGCCCGACCAGGCCTCCGCCGTCTACCACGTGCCGCCGCCGGACGCGGTGCAGGCCCGCAACCCCGGGGTGCGCCGGCAGTACGAGCAGTACCTGGCCCAGGCGCGCGCCCGGTTCGAGCAGGACTGGTATGCCGCGCAGGCCCGGGAGGCGGACCGCCAGCAGCGGCTGGCCGCGTACCACCGGGAGTACCTGGCGTGGGCGGAGCGCTTCCGCCGCGAGGAGGACGAACGCGCGGCCCGCACCGAGGAGTTGCTGCGGCGGCTGCGGGCGGGTGAGCCGGAGGCGGTGCAGGAGTACTTCACGGCCGGGCTGTACGCCTCGGCGGCGTGGCCGGAGGGCTTCCCGCACCGGCTCGCGGCGGCCTGGGACGTGGCGGGCCGTCAGCTGGTGGTGAACTGGGAGCTGCCCGGCCCGGACGTGGTGCCGGCCGCCTCCCGGGTGCGGTACGTGAAGACCGACGACCGCGAGGCCGAGGTGGCCCGCCCCGCGACGGAGCGCAAGGCGCTGTACCGGGAGGTGCTCGCGCAGTCGGCGCTGCGGGTGGCGGCGGAGCTGTTCCGGGCGGACCAGGGCGGGGTGCTGGACTCCGTGGTGCTGAACGGCTTCGTGCTCGGCATCGACCCGGCGACCGGCCGGGAGGCGGAGCGGTTCCTGTCCACGCTGACCGTGGGCCGGGCCGACTTCGCCGAGCTGGCACTGGACCGCGTGGCGCCGGTGGAGTGCTTCCTGGGGCTGGGCGGCAAGCTGTCCGCGCGGCCCGAGCGGCTGGACGAGGTGAAGCCGGACCGGCTGCCGGAGTCCGTCGGCGGTGCCTCGGCGGGGCACTTCGGCGAGGACGAGCCGGACCTCTTCGAGATGGACCCGATCGAGTTCGAGGAGCTGATCGCCGAGCTGTTCCGGCTGCGCGGGTTCCGGGTGATGACCACGGCCCGCAGCGGCGACGTCGGGGTGGACGTGATCGCCGAGGACCTGGACCCGGTCACCGGTGGCCGGATCGTGATCCAGGCCAAGCGCTACAAGAGGACCGTTCCGCCGACGGCCGTGCGGGACCTGGAGTCCACCGTCCGCCACCACGGCGCGATCAAGGGAATCCTGGTCACCACCGCGGGCTTCGGCCGCGGCTCGTACAGCTACATCGAGGGCAAGCCGCTCACGTTGGTGAGCGGTCCCGAGCTGGTCGAACTGCTGGCCGAGCAGGGGCTGCGCGGCCGTCTCGGCGACGGCACGGGCGGCGCGAAGGCCGCCGGCACGAGCGGCGGGAACGGCAGCGACTCGGGCGCCGGGACGGGCCGCGAGTCGGGCGCCGGGACGGGCGGCCGCAGCAGCGAGGGCGCGGGCGGGACCGCACCGGCGGACGCCGGGGAGGCCGCCGCGAGCAGCGCGCTCACGGTGAGCTGGCAGAGCCGCACCGCCGGCGGCGACCCGGTGGAGCTGGACGTCACCGCCTTCCTGTGCGCCGGGGGCCGGGTGCTGAGCGACGAGCACTTCGTGTTCTTCAACAACCCGCAGGACCCGGACGGCACCGTCCGGCTGCACCCGACCCGCTCGGTGCCGGGCGAGCCGACCCGGTCGGCCCGGCTGGCCCTGGACCTGCGCCGCCTCCCGGCCGCCGTCGACGAGGTGGTGGTCGCCGTCTCCGCCGAGGAGGACGAGCACCCGGCGCTGCCGCTCGGCCAGGTGTACGGGCTGTCCGTGGCCGCCTCGTACGGGCCGGGCGCGGCCGGGCCGGCCCGGTGGCCGGGCGCCAACGGCGGCCTGGCGGACTCCGCGATGCTCCTCGGATCCTTCCGGCGCGCCGACGGGGGCTGGCGGTTCACCCCGTCCGGCCGGGCGGTGACGAACGGTCTGGCCGGGTTGGCCACGGCCTTCGGTGTCGCGGTGGAGTGACACGGGGCGCCCGTCGGGCACGGGGGTCCGGCACGGGGTCTGCCGCGGAACCGTCACGGAGTTCTGCCACGGGAACCGTCACGGGGACCGGGCACGGAGAGCCGTCACGGGGACCGGGCGCGGAGAGCCGTCATGGGATCCGTCAGGGAAGTCCGTCATACCTGAGAAGGAGACGCCCCCGGCCGCACCGCCGGGTCGGCGGGGGTCGTCCGCCTTCCGGGCATACGCATCGCGTTCGAACGGCTTGGGAGGATGGAACGGCACGACATCCCGATTCGTCCCCTGGAGCCCCCGTGACGTTCCCCGCCACCGCCGTCCGCACCGCGGCCGCCCGCGCCACCGGCCTGAACAAGGTCTACGGGGAGGGGGAGACCCGCGTCGTCGCCCTCGACGACGTC
>NZ_JBEPAK010000242.1:0-10809 GCF_040298565.1 Kitasatospora sp. NPDC001539
TCCCTCGCCCACCTCCACACCCACGGCCACCCCGTCGACTGGACCCCCCACCTCCACCCCGGCCACCACCCCGACCTCCCCACCTACCCCTTCCAACGCGAACGCTTCTGGCTCACCCCGCCCGCGACCGCGAACCCCCGCAGCGCCGGACTCGACTCCGCCGGGCACCCGCTGCTCGCGGCGGCCGTCCCGCTGCCGGACGACGAGGGAGTGCTGCTGACCGGTCGGCTCTCCGCCGCCACGCACCCCTGGCTCGCCGACCACGCCGTCTGGGACACCGTCCTCGCCCCCGGCACCGCGCTCGTCGAACTCGCCCTCCACGCCGGCCGCCGCCTCGGCTGCCACCACATCGAGGAGCTGACCCTCCAGGCGCCGCTGGTCCTTCCCGGTGAGCAGGCCGTCCGGCTCCAGGTCCGGATCGGTGCGGCGGACGCCGCCGGACGCCGTACCGTCACGGTCCATTCCGCCGTCGACGGCTCCGAGGCCGGCGATGTGTGGACCTGCCACGCGACCGGCACCGTCTCCCCGGCCGAACCGGCCGAACCGGCCGAAGCGACCGAAGCGGTCGCGGGGTGGGCGCTGGGCGCCGCCTGGCCGCCGGCCGGGGCCGTGTCGGTCGACCTCACCGGGCTGTACCAGCGGCTGACCGAGGACGGTCTGGGGTACGGGCCGGCGTTCCGGGGTCTGCGTGCCGCCTGGCGGAAGGGCGAGGAGGTGTACGCCGAGGTGGGGCTTCCGCGCGAGCAGCACGACGCGGCCGCGCAGTTCGGCGTGCACCCGGCGCTGCTGGACGCGGCGTTGCACACCACGCTGATCGACGGCGCCGCGCAGGTACGGCTGCCGTTCTCGTGGAGCGGTGTCACCCTGCACGCCACCGGCGCGACCGCGCTGCGGGTGCGGCTGACCCCCACCGGCCCGGACCAGCTCTCGCTGGCGGTGGCCGACCCGACCGGTCTGCCGGTGGCCACGCTCGACTCGCTCGCCGTCCGGCCGGTCTCCCGGGCGCAGCTCGGGTCGGCCGCCCACCGCGCGGGCGCCGACTCGCTGTTCCAGCTGACCTGGCAGGAGTCGCCCGGCCGCGCGGCCGCGGGCACCGTGCGCCTCGCGGTGCTCGGTTCCGACGGGCCCGGCGGGTACCCCGACCTCGCCGCCCTCGCCGACGCGATCGGTGCCGGTGCGCCGGTGCCCGAAGCCGTCGTGGTCCGCTGGTCGGCGGAGCCCGGCGAGGACACCCTGTCCGCGGACGCGGCCGGGCGGGCGGTGGAGCGGGCGTTGTCGCTGCTCCAGGCCTGGGTGAGCGATGACCGGTTCGGCGCCGCCCCGCTGGTGGTCGTGACCAGCGGTGCCGTCGACGCCTCGCCCGACCCGGTCGCCTCGCCGGACCTCGCCGCAGCCGCGGTCTGGGGTGCGGTGCGGTCGGCTCAGGCCGAGCACCCGGGCCGGTTCGTCCTGCTGGACGTCGACGGGCCGGTGGCCGACGGCCTCGCGTCCGACGACGCCGTCGCCCGGTCGGTCGCCCGGTCGCCGGAGCTGTCCCCGGAGCTTCCGTCGGAGCTGTCGACGGTGCTGCCGGCCGTGCTGGACGGCGCCGAGCCGCAGTGCGCGCTCCGGGCCGGGCGGGTGCTGGTGCCCCGGCTGGCCCGACTGCACCCGGACGAGGGATTCGCCGCGCCCGGCTTGGACCCGGAGGGCACGGTGCTGATCATCGGCGGGACCGGCACGCTGGGCGCGCTGGTCGCCCGCCACCTGGTCGACACGTACGGTGTCCGGCATCTGCTGCTGGTCAGCCGGCAGGGCCGGCGCGCGCCGGGGGCCGCCGAACTCGCTTCCTCGCTGGCCGAGTCGGGCGCCGAGGTGACGATCGCCTCGTGCGACGCGGCCGATCGCGCCGCCCTGGCCGCGGTGCTCGCCGCCGTCCCGGCAGACCATCCGCTGACCGGCGTGGTGCACGCGGCCGGGGTGCTGGACGACGGCACGCTCGCCTCGCTCACGCCGGAGCGGGCCAGAGCCGTCCTGCGCCCGAAGGCGGACGCGGCCTGGAACCTGCACGAGCTGACCGTGAACGCCAAGCCCGCGATGTTCGTGCTGTTCTCGGCCGCGGGCGGGCTGCTCGGCAATGCCGGCCAGGCCAACTACGCGGCCGCCAACGCCTATCTGGACGGCCTGGCCGCGCACCGCCGCGCCCTGGGCCTGCCCGGGGTGTCGATGGCATGGGGGCTGTGGTCGGCGGCCAGCACGATGACCAGCGGCCTGAGCGGGGCGGACCGTTCGCGGATGCGGCGCTCCGGCGTGCTCCCGATGTCCACGGCAGCGGCTCTGGCGCTGTTCGACACGGCGCTCGCCCAGGAACGGCCGCTGGTGGTCCCGGTCCGGCTGGACCTCCCCGCGCTGCGCGAGGGCGGATCGGGGCGGGACCTGCCGCTGCTGCGGACGCTGCTCGGTGCGGCGCCCCGGCGGGCGGCCCGTCCGGAGGCGGCGGCCGACACCGGCCCCGGCCTGTCGCTCGACGGGCTGCCCGCCGCCGAACGGTCGCACCGGCTCGTCGAGTTGGTGCGCGGCCAGGCGGCCGCAGTCCTCGGCCACACCTCGCCGGAGGCGGTCGCGGCCGGGCGCGGGTTCCTGGAGTCCGGGTTCGACTCGCTGCGCGGGGTGGAGCTGCGCAACCGGCTGGCCACGGCCACCGGTCTGCGGCTGCCGGCGACGCTGGTCTTCGACCACCCGACACCGGCCGCCGTGGCCGCGCACCTCGGGGAGCTGCTCGGGCGGCGGGAACGGCCGGCCGAGTCGCCGGTCCTCCTCGACCTCGACGGCCTGGAGGCGGGCCTGCGTGACCTCGCCCCCGCGGACCGGGCGGCGCGTGAGCGGCTCGCCGCCCGGTTGCGCGGGCTGGCCGCGCAGCTGCACCCGCCGCAGCCCGAGCCGTCCGCCGGACGCACCGCCGACCGCGCCACCGACCGCGTCACCGGCCGCGCGGCCGAATCCGCCTCCGAGGAGGAGGAGTTCGGGGACGCGACGCTCGACGAGATCCTCGACATCGTCGACAGCGAGCTGCGGAACTCGTGACCATGCCCGTCCCGGACCCGTCACCGGACCCGTCGAGGGCCACGCCGTCGGACCTGCCGTCGGCCAGGCCGGCGGACCGGCTGTCGGAGCCGTCGTTGAACAGAGAGGCGCACAGCGGAATGACGAGTGACGAGAAGGTCGTCGACGCGCTCAAGCGGCTGACCGTCGACCTGCGCAGGACGCGCCGGCGGCTCCAGGAGCTGGAGGACGGGGCCCGCGAGCCGATCGCGATCGTCGGCATGGCGTGCCGCTACCCCGGCGGGGTCACCTCCCCGGAGGACCTGTGGCGGGTGGTGGCCGAGGAACGGGACGTCATCTCGCCCTTCCCGACCGACCGCGGCTGGGACGCCGGACTGTACGACCCCGATCCGGCCCGGCACGGCTCGGTGTACGTCCGCGAGGGCGGATTCCTGCACGACGCCGCCGAGTTCGACCCGGCGTTCTTCGGCATGAGCGCCCGCGAGGCGCTGGCCACCGACCCGCAGCAGCGCCTGCTGCTGGAGACGTCCTGGGAGGCGTGCGAGCGGGCGGGCATCGACCCGGCGTCCCTGCGCGGCAGCCGGACCGGCGTCTTCGCCGGGGTGATCTACCAGGACTACGCCTCGCGACTGCGCCGGGTGCCGGGGGAGTTCGAGGGCTACGTCGGCAACGGCAGCACCGGCAGCGTCGCCTCCGGCCGGGTCGCCTACACCCTCGGCCTGGAGGGCCCGGCCGTCACCCTCGACACGGCGTGCTCGTCCTCGCTGGTGGCGCTGCACCAGGCCGCGCAGGCGCTGCGCAACGGCGAGTGCGCGCTGGCCCTGGCCGGCGGGGTGACGGTGATGGCCTCGCCGATGGCGCTGGTCGAGTTCAGCCGCCAGCGGGGGCTGGCCCCCGACGCGCGGTGCAAGGCGTTCTCGGCCACGGCCGACGGGACCGGTCTGGGCGAGGGCGTCGGGATGCTGCTGCTGGAGCGGCTCTCGGACGCCCGGCGGCACGGCCGGCGGATCCTCGCGGTGATCCGGGGCAGTGCGGTCAACCAGGACGGCGCGAGCAGCGGCCTGACGGCGCCGAGCGGGCCCGCCCAGCAACGGGTGATCCGGCAGGCGCTGGAGAACGCCGGGCTGTCGGCGCGGGACGTGGACGCGGTGGAGGCGCACGGCACCGGGACGACGCTCGGCGACCCGATCGAGGCCCAGGCGCTGCTGGCCACCTACGGTCAGGACCGCTCCGGCGCGGAGCCGCTGTGGCTCGGCTCGGTGAAGTCCAACATCGGCCACGCCCAGGCGGCGGCGGGCGTGGCCGGCGTGATCAAGACGGTGATGGCGATCCGGCACGGCGTGCTGCCGCGCACCCTGCACCTCGACGGCGCCAACCCGCACGTGGACTGGGAGGCGGGCGCTGTGGCACCGCTGAGCGCCGCCCGGCCCTGGCCGGCGACGGGACGGCCGCGCCGCGCCGGGGTGTCGTCCTTCGGGGTGAGCGGCACCAACGCGCACCTCGTCCTGGAGGAGGCCGAGCCCGCACCGGACGAACAGCCCGCGCCGACCGGACAGCCCGCGCCGGGCGCCCAGGCCGCACCGGGCGCCCAGGCCGTACCCGCTGAACGGGCCGTACCGTCCGAACAGTTCGCGCCCTCCGAGCCGCCCCGGCAGCCGGGACCCCCCGGGCAGCCCGGGACGGCCCTGCCGTGGGTGCTCTCCGGCCGCACCGAGGCCGCGCTGCGTGCCCAGGCCGCACGGCTGCTGGAGCACCTGGACGCGCACCCCGCCCCGACCGCCGCCGAGGTGGGCGCCGCACTCGCGGGCACCCGCACGGCCTTCGAGCACCGGGCCGTCCTGCTGCGGGCGGACCGGGCCGGTTTCCGGGCCGGACTGGCCGCCCTGGCGGCGGGCGAACCGCAGCCCGGGCTGGTCCGGGGCGTCGCCCGGGGGGACGCCCGGGTGGTGTTCGTGCTGCCGGAGCGGCCGTCGGTGCGGGCCGGCCTGGTGCTGCGCCTGCTGGACGCGTCGCCGCTGTTCGCCGAGCGGCTGGCGGCCTGCGACGCGGTGCTCGTGGAGGCCGCCGGCTGGTCCGCCACCCAGGTGCTGCGCGGCGCCGCGGGCGCGCCGGACCGGGCCCGTCCGGAGGTCCGCCGCGCGGTGGGCTGGGCCGTGCTGGTCGCCCTCGCCGGGTGGTGGCGGGGGCACGGCGTGGAGCCGGCCGCCGTGGTCGCGCCGGGCGAGGCCGCCATCGCGGGGGCCTGTGTCGCGCAGGCGCTCTCCCTGGCGGAGGGGGCGCGCGCGGCGGTGTCCGGCGAGGCGTCCGAGCCGTCCGGTGCCGCGGTACCGCTGCTGACGGGCGATCCGGCCGAGGCGGTGCGCGGGCTGCTGGAGCACGGCCACACCCGGTTCGTCGCCCTCGGTCCCGGGTCGGCCGCCCGGATCGCGACCGACGCGGGCCCTGACGTCCAGGTGGTCGGTGCCGTGGACGTGCCCCTCGGCGCCCCGAACCTCCCCGGCGGCGCCGCCGCATCCCTGAGCGCCGCCGCCGCGCCGCTCGACGCCGCCACCGCATCCCCCGGCGACGCCACCGCGCCGCTCGGCGACCCGTACGGGCTGCTCACCGCACTGGCCGAGCTGCACGTCCACGGCGGTCCTGCCGACTGGTCGGCGGCGTTCCCGGCCACCGGCCTGCGCCCGGTCGACCTGCCGACCTACCCGTTCCAGCGCCGCCGCTACTGGCTGGAGGACGGGCCGGCCGCCCCCGACGTGGCGGCCGCCGGGCTCGCTCCGGCGGACCACCCGCTGCTCCGCGCCGTGGTGGAACTCCCCGACGGCGGGGGGCTGTTGTTCACCGGCCGGCTGTCGCCCGCCGAGCTGCCCTGGCTCGCCGACCACACCGTGCACGGACGCGTCCTGCTGCCCGGCACCGCCGTGGTCGAGCTGGTCCGCTGGGCGGGCGCCCGGACGGGCTGCGCGCACATCGCCGAACTGGCCCTGCACGCCCCGCTGGAACTCCCCGACCGCGACAGCGCCCCGGAGAGCGGCGTCCGGGTCAGGCTGGCCGTCGGGGCCCCGGACGGGTCCGGCCGCCGGACGGTGGAGCTGTCCTCCCGCCCCGCCGAGCCCGACGACGCCCCCTGGACCCGGCACGCCACCGGCACCGTGGCACCCGAGCAGCCGGCCGGCTCCCCGGACCTGGTCTCCTGGCCGCCGCCCGGCGCCGAGCCGGTCGCCCTCGACGGGTGCTACCGCCGCTTCGCCGGCCTGGGCCTCGACTACGGCCCCGCCTTCCGCGGGCTGCGCGCGCTCTGGCGGCGCGGCGAGGAGGTGTTCGCCGAGGTGGCCCTCTCCGAGGCGGACCGGGCCGACGCGGCGCGGTACGGACTCCACCCGGCGCTGCTGGACGCCGCGCTCCAGGCCTGCGCCGCCGCGGCCCCGCAGACCGGCGGGCCGATCCCGGTCCCGTTCGCCTGGCACGGCGTCTCGGTGCGGGGGACGGGCCCGACGGCCCTGCGGGTCCGGCTGGCACCCACCGGGCCGGACACGATCACACTCGAAGCGGCCGACCCGGCGGGCGTCCCGGTGGCATCGGTCGCGGGCCTGCGGTCACGGCCGCTGCCCGGCGACCCGGCCGGCTCCGCCCTGCTCTGGCGCGTCCGGTGGGAGCCGGTGCCGGCCGCCCCGGAGACGGCCGCGCTGCGGACGGCGGTGGTGGGTGCCGGACTCGCGGTGGACTCCGAGGCCCACTACCCGGACCTCGCGGCGCTGGCCGCCGCCGGGTCACCGGTGCCGGACGTGGTGCTCGCACCCGTGCAACCGGCCGCCGGCGACGTACCGGCCGCCGTCCACGCCGCCACCTCCGCTGCCCTCGAGCTGGTGCGCTCCTGGCTCGCCGAGCCGCGGTTCGCCGCCGCCCGGCTGGTCGTGGTCACCCGGGGCGCCCAGGTCGCGGGTGACGGCGCCTCGGCGCCCGACCTGGCCTCGGCCGCGGTCTGGGGCCTGCTGCGGTCGGCCCTGTCCGAGCACCCGCGGCGCTTCGGCCTGCTGGACCTCGACGGGCCGGTCCCCACCGAGGCCGAGTTGGCCCGGGCCCTCGCCTCGGACGAGCCGCAGCTGGCCCTGCGCCGGTCCGAGGTGCTGGCGCCGCGGCTGGTGCCGGTCGAGCGGCCCGCCGGGGACAGCCCCGCCTTCGATCCGAACGGCACCGTCCTGGTCACCGGCGGCACCGGCACGCTCGGCGGCCTGCTCGCCCGTCACCTGGTCGCACGCGGCGCCCGGCACCTGCTGCTGGCCGGGCGCCGCGGGGAGCGGACCCCGGGAGCGGCGGAACTGGTCGCGGAGCTCACCGCGTCGGGTGCGGAGGTCAGGGTCGCCGCCTGCGACACCTCCGACCGCGAGGCCCTGGCCGCCCTGCTGCGTTCCGTGCCGGCGGACCGTCCGCTGACGGCGGTGGTGCACGCCGCCGGTGTGACCGACGACGGCCTGGTTTCCGCGCTCACCCCCGACCGGCTCGACGCCGTCCTGCGACCGAAGGTGGACGCGGCCTGGCACCTCCACGAACTGACCCGCGACTGCGGGTTGGACGCCTTCGTCCTGTTCTCCTCGGCCGCGGGCACCTTCGGCACCGCCGGACAGGCCAACTACGCCGCCGCGAACGCCTTCCTCGACGCGCTCGCCCGGCGGCGCCACACCGAGGGACTGCCGGGGCTGTCCCTGGCCTGGGGCCTGTGGGCCGAACGCAGCGGCATGACGGAACGTCTGAACGCCGCACAGGCGGGAAAGTTGGCTCGGAGCGGGTTCGGCGCGCTCTCCACCGCGGAGGCACTTGATCTCTTCGACAGCGCCCGTATGATGATCACCGAATCGGTGCTCGTCCCGGTCCGGTTGGACCCCGCGGTGGTGCGGGGCCGCGCCGAACAGGGACAGGTCCCGTCGCTGCTGCGGGAACCGGTCACCGGACCGGCGCCCGCCGCTGCCGCGGCAGCCGCTCCGGCAGCCGTTCCGGTGGCGGACCCGGAGACCGGCTTCGCACAGCGCCTCCGGGCGATGCCGGAGACCGAGCGCCGACGCGCCCTGCTCGACCTCGTCCGGACCCATGCGGCGATCGTGCTGGCCGAGTCCTCCCCCGAGGACGTCGACCCCGGCCAGGGCTTCGTCGACCTGGGCTTCGACTCGCTCGCCAACCTCGAGCTCCAGGACCGGCTCCAGGAGGCGACCGGCCTCCAACTGCCCAGCACCCTGGTGTTCGACCACCCCACCGCAACGGCCCTGGCCGATCACCTCTGCAGCCTGTTCGGCTCCGGGGCGAGGACGGAGGTGGGCCCGGCGCTCGCGGAACTCGACCGGCTGGAGGCGTTCCTGACGCCCTTCACCGACGACGACCAGGCCCGGACCGCGATCACCCACCGGTTGAGGGACCTCCTCGCCCGCTGGGGCGACGACGGCCGGGACAACGCCGACCGACCCGACCTCGCCTCGGCGACCGACGACGAACTCTTCGACGTACTGGACCAGTTGCGCGCCCGCTGAGGGCCGAGAACCCGGCAACACCTCGATCCCCGCACCGGCTATAGGAGCAGGCTCAAGTGGCACATGAAGACAAGCTTCGCGAGCACCTCCGGTGGGCTGCCGCCGAACTCGCAGAGGCACGCCGCCGGACGGCCGAACTGGAGGCCGCCGACCGCGAGCCGATCGCGATCGTCGGAATGAGCTGCCGCTACCCGGGCGGGGTCCGGACCCCTGAGGAGCTGTGGGAGCTGGCTGCCGCCGGGCGGGACGCCGTCGGCGCGCCGCCCGCCGAACGCGGCTGGCGCATCGAGGACTTCTACGACCCGGACGGCCTGCGCCCGGGCACCTCCTACGTCTGCGAGGGCGGCTTCCTCGACGGGGCCGACCGGTTCGACCCGGGGTTCTTCGACGTCAGCCCCCGGGAGGCCCTCGCCATGGACCCCCAGCAGCGGCTGCTGCTGGAGACTTCCTGGGAGGCCTTCGAGCGGGCCGGCATCGCCCCCACGACCGTGCGCGGCACCCGGGTCGGGGTGTTCACCGGCCTGATGTACCACGACTACGGCACCCGGCTGGCCTCCGTGGACGAGTCGGTCGCGGGCTTCCTGGGCAGCGGCACCGCGGGCAGCGTCGCGTCCGGACGGATCGCCTACGTGCTCGGACTGGAAGGGCCGGCGGTGACCGTGGACACGGCCTGCTCCTCGTCCCTGGTGGCGCTCCACCTCGCCGCCCAGGCCGTCCGGCGCGGCGACTGCACCATGGCGCTGGCCGGTGGCGTCACGGTGATGGCCACGCCCGACACCTTCGTCGAGTTCAGCCGTCAGGGCGGCCTCGCCCGGGACGGGCGCTGCAAGTCCTTCGCGGCGGCCGCCGACGGCACCGCCTGGGGCGAGGGCGCGGGCATGCTGCTGGTCGAGCGGCTGTCCGACGCCCGGCGGCTGGGCCATCCGGTGCTCGCCGTGGTCCGCGGCTCCTCGGTCAACCAGGACGGCGCCAGCAGCAGCCTCTCCGCGCCGAACGGGCCCTCGCAGCAGCGGGTGATCCGGCAGGCCCTCGCCGAGGCCGGGCTGTCGCCGGACCTGATCGACGCGGTGGAGGCGCACGGGACGGGCACCCGGCTGGGCGACCCGATCGAGGCCCAGGCCCTGCTGGCGACGTACGGGCAGGAGCGGCCTGCCGAACGGCCGCTGCTGCTGGGCTCGTTGAAGTCCAACATCGGCCACAGCCAGGCGGCGGCCGGGGTCGGCGGCGTCATCAAGATGGTGATGGCGATGCGGCACGGCGTGCTGCCGCCCACCCTGCACGTCGACGAGCCCACCCCGCACGTCGACTGGTCCGCCGGCGCCGTCGAACTGCTCACCGAGGCCCGGAAGTGGCCGCAGACGGGGCGGCCGCGGCGGTCGGCCGTGTCCTCCTTCGGGGTCAGCGGGACGAACGCGCACGTCATCCTGGAGGAGGCGCCGGCGGACGAGCCGGTGGAGGAACCGGTGGCCGGCGTGGCCGCGGTCGGCGACACTCTGCTGCCGTGGGTGCTGTCCGCCCGGGACGAGCGGGCGTTGCGCGCCCAGGCCGAGCAGTTGCGGGCAGCGGTCGAGGCGCACCCGGAGTGGGAAGCGGCGGAGGTGGCCGCAGCGCTGGTGTCGGACCGGTCCCTGTTCGAGCAGCGGGCTGTGGTGATCGGGGAGGAGCGGGCCGAGCTGCTGAGCGGTCTCGCCGCCGTCGCCGAGAGCACCGCCGCGCCAGGGGTCGTCCTGGGCAGCGGCACGTTCGGGCGTCCGGTGTTCGTGTTCCCCGGCCAGGGCTCCCAGTGGGCCGGCATGGGCGCCGAACTCCTCGACACCTCCCCCGTCTTCGCGGACTCCATCGCCCGCTGCCAAACCGCCCTCGACCCCTACATCGACTGGACCCTCACCGATGCCCTGCGCGGCCACCTCGACCTCACCCGCGTCGACATCGTGCAACCGACGCTGTTCGCGACCATGGTCGCCCTCGCCGAGCTCTGGCAATCCCTCGGCATCCGCCCCGCCGCCGTCATCGGCCACTCCCAAGGCGAAATAGCCGCCGCCACCATCGCCGGAGCCCTCACCCTCCACGACGGCGCCCGCATCGCAGCCCTGCGCAGCCAAGCCATCCTCGCCATCGCCGGACACGGCGGCATGGCCTCCATCCCCCTCAACCACCACGACACCACCCAACTCCTCGCCCCCTGGCGCCACCAGCTCGCCATCGCCGCCCACAACGGCCCCACCACCACCGTCATCGCCGGCGACGCCACCGC
>NZ_JBEPAK010000243.1:0-10746 GCF_040298565.1 Kitasatospora sp. NPDC001539
CTGATCGCCAAGCGCGAGCGCGGCGAGCGGGCGGGCGGTGCCGCGGCTCCCGCCAAGCTGCCGATCACCCGCAGCCGTACGGCCTGGGTCGAATCCGTCCGCCGCCGTCCGGCACCTGCCGGCTGCCGGCCGTGGGTCCTTGCGGCCGGGCGGCTTCCCCGCCGGCCCCGCCGCCCCCGCCGTCCTGCCGCCGACCCGCCGTCAGACCTCCGGGTAGCGCCGCGGCGTCCAGACGACCTCGACGCCGCCGCCCCGCTCGACCGCCCGGGTCTGCGAGGAGCCGATCAGCAGGATCGTCCGCATGTCGACCAGCGCCGGGTCCAGCTCGCCGAGCCGGACGATCCGGATCCGCTCGGTCGGGCCGCCGACGTCACGCGCCATCACCACCGGCGTCCCCGGCGCGCGGTACTCCAGCAGCAGGTCCCGGGCCAGGCCGACCTGGGTGGTGCGGGACTGCGAGCCCGGGTTGTAGAGCGCGAGCACCAGGTCCGCCTCGGCGGCGGCGCGCAGCCGCCTGGCCACCACGTCCCAGGGCTTGAGCCGGTCCGACAGCGACACCGTCGCGTAGTCGTGCCCCAGCGGGGCCCCGGCCCGGGAGGCGGCCGCGTGCGCGGCGGTCACCCCGGGGAGCACCCGCACCGGCACGTCCCGGTAGGCCTCCTCGCAGGCCACCTCCAGCACCGCGGTGGCCATCGCGAAGACTCCCGGGTCCCCCGAGGAGACCACCGCGACCCGGTGCCCGCGCCGGGCGAGCTCCAGGGCGTACTCGGCGCGCTCCGACTCGACCTTGTTGTCCGAGCCGTGCCGCCGCTGCCCCGGCCGCTCCGGCACCCGGGCCAGGTAGGTGGTGTAGCCGACCAGGTCGGTGGCCTCGGCCAGGGCGCCGCGCGCCTCCGGGGTGAGCCAGAGCGGCCCGGCCGGCCCCGTTCCGACCACGGTCACGCTGCCCGTGCCGTCCGCCACCCGGACGGCGGGCTCCAGCGGCGCCACCTTGCTGGGCAGGACCGCCACCGAGAAGTAGGGCACGGTGTCGCCGTCGACCTCGGCGAGCGGGGCGATGCGCTCCCCCGCCATGAAGGCGCGCTCGACGTACTGGGCGTCCTCCAGCCGTCCGGCCCGCTCCAGGGCCCGCCGGACGGTCGGGAAGGTGCGGCCGAGCTTCATGATCACGGCGGAGTCGGCGGAGGCGATCCGGGCCGTCAGCTCCTCCTCGGGCAGGGTGCCCGGGATGACGGTGAGCGTCTCCTCGGCCTCGGTCAGCGGCTGTCCGAGCCGGGCCGCCGCCGCGCTGACCGAGGTCACGCCGGGCACCACCTCGGTCGGGTAGCGGTGCGCGAGCCGCTTGTGCATGTGCTGGTACGAGCCGTAGAACAGCGGGTCGCCCTCGGCGAGGACCACTACGTCGCGTCCGGCGTCCAGGTGGGCGGCCAGCCGCGCGGCGGCCTCCTCGTAGAACTCGTCCAGCGCGCCCCGGTAGCCGCCCGGGTGGTCGGTGGTCTCGACGGTCAGCGGGTAGACCAGCTTCTCCTCCAGCTGACTGCCCGTCAGGTAGCGTTCGGCGATCGAGCGCGCGATGGAACGGCCGTGCCGGGCGCTGTGGTACGCCACCACGTCGGCCTTGCCGATGAGTTCGGCCGCGCGGACGGTCACCAGGGACGGGTCCCCCGGGCCGAGGCCGACGCCGTACAGCCGACCGGTGGCCGGGGTCTGCTGCTCCGTCACTCTTCCTCGCTCGCGATCGCGTTGACGGCCGCGGCGGCGATCGCACTGCCGCCGCGCCGGCCGCGGACCACCAGGTGCTCCAGGCCGGACGGGTGCTCGGCCAGGGCCTGCTTGGACTCGGCGGCACCGATGAAGCCGACCGGCACGCCGATCACCGCGGCCGGGCGCGGCGCACCCGCCTCGATCATCTCCAGCAGCCTGAACAGCGAGGTCGGCGCGTTGCCGACGGCGACCACCGCGCCCTCCAGCCGGGGCAGCCACAGTTCCATGGCCGCCGCGCTACGGGTGTTGCCCGTCTTCCGGGCGAGTTCGGGCACCGCCGGGTCGGTGAGGGTGCAGATCACCTCGTTGTCGGCGGGCAGCCGCTTGCGGGTGATGCCGCTGGCGACCATGTTGACGTCGCAGAGGATGGGCGCACCGGCGTGCAGCGCCGCGCGCGCCGAGGCGACCACGCCGGGCGAGTACACCAGGTCCTCGACCAGGTCGACCATCCCGCAGGCGTGGATCATCCGCACCGCGACCTGGGAGACGTCCGCCGGGAGGGCGGCCAGGTCGGCCTCCGCGCGGATGGTGGCAAAGGACTGGCGGTAGATGGACGCGCCGTCCTTCTCGTACTCGATCACTTCGTGGTCCTCCTGGCCTCGGCGACCGCCTCGGCCATCTGTTCGTTCCTCACGTCCACGGGAGAGCCCGTGGACGCCGCCGGCCCGTTGACCGTCACCCGGTAGCCGTGCCCGGTGGCGAGCACGTCCACCCACCGCCCGGCCGGGTGGCCGCAGCGCCGCTCACAGCCGGACCAGTGCACCGGCAGCCCGGCCGGCCCGGACTCCAGGGCCCGGGCCGCGTCCGCCCGGACGTCGGCCAGCGACCTGGCGCAGCCCGGCAGCCCGGTGCAGGCGGTGGCCCGCTCCCAGGCCGAGCCCGGCACGGTGCGGAAGCCGGCGGCCTCGAGTGCGGGCAGCCGGTCCGCCGGGGCGCCGGGCAGTACCGCGCCGCGCCACGGGGTCAGCCGCAGTTCGCCGGCCGAGGCGGCGGCCAGCGCGCGCCACTGCTCGGCGCTCGCCCGCCCGAAGCGCATGCCCACCGACAGCGCGCCGGGCAGCGCGCCGAGCGCGGGCGGCGCACCGGTGGGGGCGGGCAGCGGCACCGGGCCGGCCGGCAGCAGCTCGGGCACCTCGCGCAGGTGCCAGGCCTGGCGGCCGGTCGCCCTCAGCGCGTCCAGGAAGGCCCGGGCGGCGTCCAGCACGGCCGTCACCTCCTGCCCGGGCTCGACCGGGTGTCCGGAGGCGGCGCGCCCGAGGCGCAGCACCGCCGGCCCGCCCGACGCTGCGATCAATGTCACATCGGCGTCGAGCGCGGCGACGTCGCCCCGCCCGTCGTCCAGCGCGAACAGGAACTTGCCGGAGAGCCCGGCGGCCCAGTCGCTCGCGCACAGCCGCGCGTCCAGCTCCCGTGCCCAGGCCTGCACGTCCGGGCCCGGGGCGGTGGCCGCCGAGGTGCCCGACGGACCGCCCACCGGAGTGCCCGGCGGACCGGCCAGCCCTGCCAGCGGCGAGGCGACGATGTTGCGGACCCGCTCATGGGTGTCGGAGGGCAGCAGGCCGACGGCGCGCAGCCGCTCGGCGAGGTCGGCGCCGCAGTCCGCGGCCAGGCCGCGGAGTTGGACGTTGCCGCGCGAGGTGGTCTCCAACTCCCCGTCGCCCAGGGCCTCGGCCGCCTCGGCCAGGGCCAGCGCCTGACGGACCGTCAGCAATCCGCCGGGCAGGCGGATCCGGGCCAGGGCGCCGTCGTCGGCCGTGTGCAGACGAAGCGCCCCGGGACAGGCGTCCGCGCGCCCCCGGTCGGGCGCGGCGGCGCCCGGCGCGGTGGCGTCGGGTGTCGGTGGCATGGCGGCGAGCATACAGATGATCCGATCGGTTGCCTCCGTCCGCTGCGTCACATCCGGCGTCGCCCGGGGGCACTCCCGGCTCGCATCCCGGCCCCGCCCACCTGCGCGCCGGTCCCCCGCGCCCCTCCCTGCCGGGCGGCCGCGCCCCGTCCGCCGACCGGCTCGCACCCGCCTCCGCACCCGCCTCCGCGCCCGCCCGCGCGCCGGGCGGTCCCCGGCTTACGGGCCGAGCCGTTCACCGCCGCCGCGCCCTCCCGTCCGCACGCGGCGCCGCACCGGGCGTACACCGCGGCGCACCGGACGTGGCGCAACTCGCCCTCCCCCAGGTCAGCCGCACCCCGTACGATGCTGGCGGGCGGTCCCCAGCGGACCGTCCGCACGCCAGCGACGGCGCAGGGGAGGAAACCGGTGCAAGCCCGGTGCGGTCCCGCCACTGTGACCGCGGCTCACCGGGGAACCGGTCGGCCGCGGGAGCCAGGAACTCCCGCCGTCCTCCACCGGCCCGGGGCGCGGACCCCGAGGAAGGCAGAAATGCACCCGCGCTGTCGCATGCCCGCACCCGTGTCCCCGGCCACCACCGCGGCCACCCTGGCCACCACGGCCACCCTGGCCACCGAAGAGGCCGGGAGGGCCTTCGCATGATCCTGCTGCTGTCGACGTCCGACACCGACCTGCTCAGCGCCCGCGCATCGGCCGGCCCCGTTCCCTACCGGCTCGGCAACCCGGCCCGGCTGTCCCCCGAGGACCTGCCCGCGCTGCTGGAGGGCACCGAGCTCGTGGTGGTCCGCCTGCTCGGCGGCCGGCGCGCCTGGCAGGAGGGGCTGGACGCGCTGCTGGCCGGCCCCCGCCCGGTGGTCGTGCTGACCGGTGAACAGGCCCCCGACGCCCAGCTGATGGAGCTGTCCACCGTCCCGGCCGGCATCGCCGCCGAGGCCCACGCCTACCTCGCCCACGGCGGCGCGGCCAACCTGGCCGAGCTGGGCGCCTTCCTCTCCGACACCGTGCTGCTGACCGGCCACGGCTTCGCCCCGCCCGCGTCCGCCCCGGCCTGGGGGCCGCTGGAGCGCGAAGCCCGTACGACCGAGGGCCCGACGGTCGCGGTGCTCTACTACCGCGCCCACCACATGAGCGGCAACACCGCCTTCGTGGAGGCCCTCTGCCGGGCCATCGAGGACCAGGGCGCCCGGGCCCGGGCCTACTACTGCGCCTCGCTGCGCGGCGCCGAGCCCGAGCTGCTGGCCGCGCTCGGCGAGGCCGACGCGATCGTGACCACCGTGCTGGCGGCCGGCGGCACCCGCCCGGCGGACGCCCAGGCCGGCGGCGACGAGGAGGCCTGGGACGCCGGCGCACTGGCCGCACTGGACCGCCCGATCCTCCAGGCGCTCTGCCTGACCTGGTCGCGCGCCCAGTGGGAGGCCAGCGACGACGGCCTCTCCCCGCTGGACACCGCCACCCAGATCGCGGTGCCGGAGTTCGACGGCCGCCTGATCAGCGTCCCGTTCTCCTTCAAGGAGCTGGACGAGGACGGCCTGACCGTCTACGCCGCCGACCCGGAGCGCGCCGCCCGCGTCGCCGGGACGGCCGTCAAGCACGCCCGGCTGCGCCACACCCCGGCCGCCGAACGCCGCCTCGCCCTGGTGCTGTCCGCCTACCCGACCAAGCACGCCCGGGTCGGCAACGCCGTCGGCCTGGACACCCCGGCCAGCGCGGTGCGGCTGCTGGAGCGGCTGCGCGCGGAGGGCATGGACCTGGGTTCGGACCTGCCCGGTCTGGACGGGAGCACCGACGACGGCCACGAGGGCGACGCGCTGATCCACGCCCTGATCGCCGCCGGCGGCTACGACCAGGACTGGCTGACCGAGGAGCAGCTGGCCCGCAACCCGGTGCGCATCCCGGCCGCCGACTACCGCCGCTGGTACGCGGGGCTCCCGCAGGCCCTGCGCGAGCAGGTGGAGGAGCACTGGGGCCCGGCCCCCGGCGAGCTGTACGTCGACCGTTCGCAGAACCCGGACGGCGACATCGTGCTCGCCGCGATCCGCTCCGGCAACCTGCTGGTGCTGATCCAGCCGCCGCGCGGCTTCGGCGAGAACCCCGTCGCCATCTACCACGACCCCGACCTGCCGCCGAGCCACCACTACCTGGCCGCCTACCGCTGGATCGAGGCCGCGCAGGAGGACGGCGGCTTCGGGGCCCACGCCGTCATCCACCTCGGCAAGCACGGGAACCTGGAGTGGCTGCCCGGCAAGACCGCCGCGCTGTCCGCCGAGTGCGGCCCGGACGCCGTCCTCGGCGACCTGCCGCTGATCTACCCCTTCCTGGTCAACGACCCGGGCGAGGGCACCCAGGCCAAGCGCCGCGCCCACGCCACCCTGGTCGACCACCTGGTGCCGCCGATGGCCCGCGCCGACTCCTACGGCGACATCGCCCGCCTGGAGCAACTGCTCGACGAGCACTCCAACATCGCCGCGATGGACCCGGCCAAGCTGCCCGCGATCCGCGCCCAGATCTGGACCCTGATCCAGGCCGCCAAGCTGGACCACGACCTCGGTCTGGACGAGCGGCCCGAGGACGACGGCTTCGACGACTTCCTGCTGCACGTCGACGGCTGGCTCTGCGAGGTCAAGGACGCCCAGATCCGCGACGGCCTGCACGTCCTCGGCCAGGCACCGGCCGGCACCGACCGGGTCAACATCGTGCTCGCCATCCTGCGCGCCCGGCAGATCTGGGGCGGCGTCAGCGCGCTGCCCGGACTGCGCGAGGCGCTCGGCCTGGACGAGGCGGCCCTCACCCTGGGCGCCACCGACGCGGCCGAGGCCAGGGCCCGTGCCCTGGTCGAGGCGATGGAGGCCGAGGACTGGGCGCCCGAAGCCGTCGAGAAGGTCGCCGCCGGGCTGCCGGAGGCCGTCCACCAGGTGCTGGCCTTCGCCGCCACCCAGGTGGTGCCGCGGCTGGCCGCCACCACGGACGAGCTGGACGCCGTGCTGCACGCGCTCCAGGGCGGTTTCGTCCCGGCCGGCCCGTCCGGCTCTCCGCTGCGCGGCCTGGTCAACGTGCTGCCGACCGGCCGCAACTTCTACTCCGTCGACCCGAAGGCCGTCCCCAGCAAGCTCGCCTGGGAGACCGGCCAGGCGCTCGCCGCCTCCCTGATCGACCGTTACCGGGCCGACAACGACGGCGCCTACCCGCCCTCGGTCGGCCTGTCGCTGTGGGGCACCAGCGCGATGCGCACCGCCGGCGACGACATCGCCGAGGCCTTCGCGCTGCTCGGGGTCCGTCCGGTCTGGGACGACGCCTCCCGCCGGGTCACCGGCCTGGAGCCGATCCCGCTGGACGAACTGGGCCGGCCGCGCATCGACGTGACGCTGCGCATCTCCGGCTTCTTCCGGGACGCCTTCCCGCACGTCGTCGCCCTGCTGGACGACGCGGTGCGCCTGGCCGCCGCCCAGGAGGAGGCCGACGCGGACAACTTCGTCCGGGCCCACGTGCAGGCCGACCTCGCGGTGCACGGCGACGAGCGCAAGGCCACCGTCCGCGTCTTCGGCTCCCGCCCGGGCACCTACGGCGCGGGCCTGCTCCAGCTGATCGACAGCCGGGACTGGCGCACCGACGCCGACCTGGCCGAGGTGTACACGGTCTGGGGCGGCTACGCGTACGGCCGGGGGCTGGACGGCCGCCCGGCCCGCGAGGAGATGGAGACCGCGTACCGGCGGATCACCGTCGCGGCGAAGAACACCGACACCCGCGAGCACGACATCGCCGACTCCGACGACTACTTCCAGTACCACGGCGGCATGGTGGCCACGGTCCGCGCCCTCACCGGCAAGGCGCCGACCGCCTACATCGGCGACTCGACCCGCCCGGAGACGGTCCGCACCCGGACGCTCACCGAGGAGGCCGCCCGCGTCTTCCGCGCCCGGGTGGTCAACCCGCGCTGGATCGAGGCGATGCGCCGCCACGGCTACAAGGGCGCCTTCGAGATGGCCGCGACCGTCGACTACCTGTTCGGCTACGACGCCACCACGGGCGTGGTCGCGGACTGGATGTACGAGAAGCTGACCGAGGAGTACGTCCTCGACCCGGTCAACCGGGAGTTCCTGGCCGGCGCCAATCCGTGGGCGCTGCACGGCATC
Organism: Kitasatospora sp. NPDC001539; assembly: GCF_040298565.1. Classification (NCBI taxonomy): domain Bacteria; kingdom Bacillati; phylum Actinomycetota; class Actinomycetes; order Kitasatosporales; family Streptomycetaceae; genus Kitasatospora; species Kitasatospora sp. NPDC001539. Next base: position 7,741 of record NZ_JBEPAK010000243.1, read on the forward strand.
AGCGAGCGGCTGCTGGAGGCGGCGAGCCGCGGGCTGTGGGAGCGGCCGGACCCGGCGCTGATCGAGCAGTTGCAGGCCGCGTTCCTGGAGACCGAGGGGGACCTGGAGGGCGAGGAGGGCTGAGCGGGCGCGGCCGCCCGGCGGCCGGCGGGCCGCGCCGAGTTCGAAACGTGGCGTTCCCGTCACCCGTTCGGAGGACGGGAACGCTGGTGGCGCACGGCGCCCGAGCGGACAATACGGGGCATGTCGCGCCGCATCGCTCCCGCCAGCCGCATCCCGAGCACGACCGCCGCCCCGGACGCCGTTCCGGACACCGGGGCGGACGCCGCCCGGGCCGCCGTGCCGTCCGCCGGGAGACGGGGGCCGCGCGTGCCGCACCGCTACCGGGGCCGCTACGGGGCGCTGGCGGCCGGGGCGGTTCCGGTGCTGGCGTTCCCGGCGCCGGGGCAGGCCTGGCTCGCCTGGGTCGCGCTGGTCCCCGGGCTGCTGCTCATGCAGCGGGCGCCCTCGGGGCGGGAGGCGGCGGTGCGCGGCTGGTGGTTCGGGGCCGGGTTCATCCTCACCGCGATGTACTGGCTGGTGCCGTCCATCGGGCCCGGGCTCCCGGTGCTCGCGGTGCTGTTCGGGGGGCTGCAGAGCGCCGTCGGATACGCCGCCCACCGGCTGCTCCACCCCCCGCTGACCACCCGTCGGGCGCTGCTGGCGCTGCTGGTCGTCCCCGCGGTGTGGGTGACCACCGAGTACGCCCGGTCCTGGCACGCGCTCGGCGGCCCGTGGGCGCTGCTCGGCGCCACCCAGTGGCAGCACCCGGCGATCCTGGGGCTGGCCTCGGCGGGCGGGATCTGGCTGGTGAGCGCCGCGGTGGCGGCGGTGAACACCGCGGTGCTGATCCTGCTGACCGCCGTGCACCGGCAGCCGCGGGCGGTCGCCGCGCTGACCGCCGTCCTGGTGCTGGCCGCCGGTCCGCTGCTGTTCGCGCTGCGCCAGGCGCCGGTCCGCACCGGGTCGGTGACGGTGGCGCTCGTCCAGCCGGGCATCGTGGAGGACCCGCAGGCCCGGTTCGACGCGAGCGCGCGGGCCACCGCCGACCTGGTCGGGCAGCCGGTGGACCTGGTGGTGTGGGGCGAGAGCAGCACCACCGCCGACCTGGACCGCGACCCCGTCGCGCGGGACGCCCTACGCCGGCTCGCGGCGACCACCGGCGCCGAGGTCGTCGCCGGCGAGGACGCCCGCAAGGCCGACGGCCGGATCTCCAAGGACGCGGTGCTGGTCTCCCCGACGGGGGTGGTGGACCGCTACCGCAAGATCCGGCTGGTGCCCTTCGGCGAGTACATCCCGCTGCGCCCGGTGCTGGGCTGGATCGCCGGGGTCAGCCGGGCGGCGGCCGAGAACCGGGCTCCCGGCACGGCCTTCCACCTGCTGCCGGCCACCGACCGGGCGGGCGGGCCGCTGCCGGTCGGCGCCCTGATCTGCTTCGAGTCGGCGTTCCCGGACATGGCCCGGACGGCGGCGCGGGACGGCGCCCGGGTGCTGGTCTACCAGTCCTCGACCTCGACCTTCCAGCGCACCTGGGCCCCGGAGCAGCACGTCGCGCTGGCGGCGATCCGCGCCGCGGAGACGGGGCGTCCCTCCGTGCAGGCCTCGCTGACCGGCGTCTCGGCCGCCTTCGACGCCCAGGGGCGGGAGCTGGCCCGGCTCGGTACCGACGGCACCGGGGCGCTGACCGTCCGGGTGCCGCTCACCGCGCCCGGGACGCTGACCTGGTACGACCGGGTCGGTGACGTGGTGCCGCTGGGCGCTCTGCTGGTCGCGGCGGGGGCGGCGCTGGGCGGGTGGCGCGCGGCGGCCTCGCGGCGGCCGGCCCGGCCGGTCGGCGCGGGCGCGCCCGCTCAGGCCTCCGGGGCGTCCGGGGCGTCCAGGGTGTCCGGGGCGTCCGAGGTGGACCGCGTGTCCGGGGCCTGCGCGGCGCCCGGCGGGCCCGGCGGGCCTGCTCAGGCGTCCGGCGGGTCCGCGGCGGACGGGCCGGACGGGCCGTCCAGGGCGGACGGGCCGGAGGCGTAGACGCCGAAGGCCGCGCCCTGGGCGTCGCGCAGGACGGCGATCCGTCGGCCGCCGGGCATCGAGTAGGCGGGCATCAGCACCGCCGCGCCGAGGGCGACCGCGCGCTCGACCGTGTTGTCGACGTCGCCGACCGAGAAGTACGGCAGCCAGTGCGGCCGCGCCTCGGGCGGGAAGCCCTCGCCCATCGCCAGCATCCCGCCGAAGTCCCGGCCGTCCACGCCCCACTGGGTGTAGTGCTCGGACGGGGCGACGGACCAGCCGAAGACCGCCGGATAGAAGGCGGTCGCGCCGGACGGGTCGCGGGTGAGCAGTTCCACCCAGCCGAGCGAGCCGGGCTCGTTGAACACGTCGGCGCCCGAGAAGGCACGGGCCTGCCAGAGGATGAAGACCGCTCCGGACGGGTCGGCCGCCACCGCGAACCGGCCGCGGTCGGGCACGTCGGTGGGCTCCTTCCGGAGGGATCCGCCGGCGTCCTCGACCCTCGCCGCGGTGGCGTCGGCGTCGGCGACCGCGAAGCAGACCGTCCAGGCCGTCGGCTGCTGCGGTGCGTAGCGCGGGGTGATGGCGGCTGCCGAGGCGTCTCCCAGCAGCATCCGGGTGTGGCCGCCGGCCTCGGCGCGGGCGCCGGGGTCGGGGCGCCAGCCGAACAGTTCGCCGTAGAAGGCCGTGGCGGCGGCCGGGTCGGAGGTGCCCAGCTCGACCCAGCACGGGCCGTTGGTGGTGACGGAGGTCTGCTTCATGGCCTGCGGCTCTCCCTGCTCCCCCGCCCCAGCATGCCCGGCCCGGCGGGGTGCGGGCGGCCGCTGGTGGGCCGAACGGGGCCGAACCGGGCGGACCGGGGCCGAAGGGGGGTGGTGCGGGGGGGGGGGGCCGCGACCGCCCCACCCCCCCCCCCCCCCCCGGCCCGCAGCCCCCCCCCCCCCCCCCCCCCCCCGGGCCCAACAA
>NZ_JBEPAK010000244.1:0-10733 GCF_040298565.1 Kitasatospora sp. NPDC001539
CGTTGACTTTTGGCACGCTGTTGAGTTCTCAAGGAACGGACACTTCCTTCAGGCCGCCTTCCAGCGGACCCTCCGGGCGCTTCGTTCTTTCGTGTTTCCAGCTTATCAGATCTTCTCGGCCGTTCTTACCGGCTTCGTTTTCCCTGAATTCCCGCTGGCGGGTTTTCCTGCGAACTTCGCTCCGAAGCTTATCAAAGCTTTCGGTGTGCTCAGTTCGCGGGATTTGCTTCATCGGAGGGCGCGCATTTCGTGAAACGCGCTGGCCTCGATTTCGGCGGTGTCGTAGACACTAACGCCCGGGCCCGACCGTTGTCCAGTCAGTCCCAACCGTTCAAACCTACTAGCCCACCCCCACCACGTCAATGGTTTGGCCGGGATGAGAGGAGAGTAGCAGGTCAGAGGCCTGTTGATCACATCCGCTCAGGCCGCGACCGGCTGCAGGTCCGCCCGGTCGGCCGCGTCCACATCGCCGAACTCTCCACCCTCGGCGGCCCTCCGGCCCCACACCAGGGCGTACAGCAGGAAGGCCGCCTCGGCCAGCACCCCGATGGAAATGCGCATCCAGGTGGGCAGCCCGGACGGGGTCACGAACGCTTCGAGGACACCGGAGACCGCCAGCACGGTCGCCAGCCCCATCGACATTCCGATGATCGCCCGCCCCTGTTCCGCCAAGGCCACGGTGCGGGTGCGCGGGCCCGGGTCGATGACCGTCCATCCGAGGCGCAGGCCGAGGCCGCCGGCCACGAACACCGCGGTCAGCTCGAGCAGCCCGTGCGGGATCAGCAGGCCGAGGAAGACGTCGAGCCGGCCGGCGGAGGCCATCAAGCCCACACCGGCCCCCAGGTTGACCACGTTGGTCCACATCACCAACAGGACCGGAACGCCCAGCGCGATTCCGAACAGCAGGCACTGCACCGCGATCCAGGCGTTGTTCGTCCACACCTGCGCCGCAAAGGAACTGGCCGGCCGGTCCGAGTAGTACGCCTCGTACTGGCCTCCGGGGCGGGTCATCTCCCGTAGCTCGGCGGGGGCGATGAGACTGTTGCGGACCTCCGGGTGCGTCGCCATCCACCAGGCGAGCAACGCGGTGGCGACCATCGACACGACCGCCAGCGGTATCCACCAGCGGCGGGCGCGGTACAGCGCCGCCGGGAAGCTCACCGTGTAGTAGCGGGCGACGTCCTGCCATCCGTTGGTCCGGGCACCGGTCACCGCGCTGCGGGCCCGCGAGACCAGGCCGGTCAGCCGGCTGAGCAGGGCCGGGTCCGGCGCGGCGGCCTGGACCTTGGCCAGGTGGCCGGTGGCGCGCTGGTAGAGCCCCACCAGCTCGTCCGCCTCCTCGCCGGTGAGCCGGCGCCTGCGGGAGAGGGCGTCCAGCCGGGCCCACTCCCCCTGGTGGGTGGCGACGAAGACGTCCAGGTCCATTCGGCGGCTCCAAGATCGGCGACGGGCAGGTGGCGCGCGTGCGCGGTCGGACGGTGCGTGCGGAGTGCGGCCCAGCATGCCAGGAGCCGCCCGTCCTGCGGCCGCCGGGATCTCACTTCCCGTCCGCCCGCCGGGCGCCGTATGTTTGCGGCTGCGGATCGACGGCGGAGAGCGGGTCGTGGGGGCCGGTCCACTCGACCTCCCACCTCCCCGCATGAGCGTGAACGGACAGGTGTTTTGAGCGACCTGGTGACGGGTGAGGCGGTCGTCCTCGACCTCCAGACGGCGAAGCTTCCGAGCAGGGCCCTGGCAGTCGTGCTCGACCTGCTCGTCGAGTTCGCCGCCCTGTTCCTCGTCGCGGTCGTGCTGAGCGTCGCCCTGATCGACCTCGACAGCGCGGCGGCGGCCGCCGTACTGCTCGGCCTGATGGTGTTCTTCCTGGTCGGGGTACCGGTGATGGTCGAGACCCTCAGCCACGGGCGCTCGCTCGGCAAGGCCGCGCTCGGCCTGCGGGTGGTGCGCACCGACGGCGGGCCGGTCCGGTTCCGGCACTCGCTGGTGCGCGGGCTGGTGGGCTTCGTCGAGCTGATCGCGACCACCGGCGCCGTCGCCGCGATCACCTCGGCGGTGAACTCGGACGGCAAGCGGCTCGGTGACGTCTTCGCCGGGACGGTGGTCGTCCGCGAGCGCACCCCCGGTGCGGGCGGGCCGACCAATCCGCTCCCCCCGGTGCACCCGCAGCTCCTCCACGACATGGGCCGCGAGCTGGTCGCGATGGACCTGTCCGCGGTGCCCGAGCAGCTGTGGCTCGCCGTGCGGCAACTGCTCGGCAGGATCGGGCAGTTGGACCCGTCGGTGGCGCTCCGGATGGCCGTCGGACTGGCCGGGGACCTCTCCGCGAGGATCGGCCACCCGGTGCCGCCGGGGCTGCATCCGGCCGCCTACCTCGGCGCCGTCCTCACCGAGCGGCAGCGCCGGGAGTGGACGCGCGCCCAGCAGCAGTGGGCGGCGCAGGCGGCCGCCCGGACGGCCGTCGCGCACCAACCGCCCGCCCAGGCCCCCGTCCCGGCCCCCCACCAGCCGCCCGCCCAGGTCGCTACCCCGGCCCCGCACCACCCGGCCCCCCAGGCTCCGGACGCAGCGCCCGCCGCACCCGCACGCCCGGCGGCTCCGTCCTTCGACAAGCCCGCCCGCGACACCGGCTTCGCCCCGCCCGCCTGAGCCGGGCGCTCCCGCACTCCGGTCCCTACTCCCGGACCGGCCACGCGTTCGGCGGCGACTCCAGCTCCTCCAGCTCGATCCCCTCGGCCGCCAGCACCACGTCCCCCGCGAGGTGCACCACCTGCTGCTCCCCGGTCTCCAGGTCGGCGACCTGGTAGCGCTCGACCACCAGCGGCCCCGAGTCCGTCGGGTGGGTGTCGACCCCCTCCAGCAGCCAGCCCTGGTCGAAGGTGCGCGGCGCCAGCACCGGCTCGGTGAACGCCACCAGCCGCACCCGCGCGCTCGCCCCCTGCTCCAGCCGCAGCAACCGGGCGGTGGCGACCAGAAAGGCGGGCGAGCGCCCGGTGAAGCCGTGCGCCCGGTCATGGCCCTCCGCCGCCGCGGCACCACCCGGGTCCGCCGCGTCGGTGCGGACCCAGGCCACCCCGTCCACCGCCCCGCCCCGCACCTGCCAGCCCCCGGCCCGCAGCTCCATCCGCAGCGGCCGGGCCCGCGAGTCCAGCGTGAGGTCGACGCTGCCGATCACCCGGCCGTCCGGCGCGTAGGTCTTGGAGACGTACCGCCACCCGGCCGCCCCGGGCGCACAGCTGAAGCGCTCCTCTCCGAGCAGCACGTGGTCATGGGTGTCGTGGAGCGAGTACCGGCCATTGGGCATGCCCGAAGCCTACGTGCGCGCCCCCGTGCGACGTTCGGGGCCGGCAGGCCCGCCGCCCCGCAGCGGCTCGGCGCCCTGCCCCGGCTGCCCGCCCGCACCACGGCCCCGGGCCAGGACCCGGGCAGCCGGACCTCCGACGTGACCGTCCGCTGAGCCCCGCCCTGCCCGCGGACCTGGCCGCAACAGGGCCCGCGAACGGGCCCGCGAACGCGCCGGTGGCCGGCACCCGCCCAGGGGTGCCGGCCACCGGCGTTCAGCGCCCACCGCCCCAGCGGCGGCGGTACCGCATCAGTAGCGGTACTGCTCCGACTTGTACGGGCCCTCGACCGGAACGCCGATGTAGTCGGCCTGGTCCTGGGTCAGCGTGGTCAGCTTCACGCCCAGCGCGTCCAGGTGCAGCCGGGCGACCTTCTCGTCCAGGTGCTTCGGCAGCACGTAGACGCCGATTGGGTACTGCTCGGTCTTCGTGAACAGCTCGATCTGGGCGATCGTCTGGTTGGCGAAGGAGTTGGACATCACGAAGGACGGGTGGCCGGTCGCGTTGCCCAGGTTCAGCAGGCGCCCCTCGGAGAGGACGATGATGGTGCGGCCGTCGGCCTTGCGCCACTCGTGGACCTGCGGCTTGATCTCGGTCTTCACGACACCGGGGAGCTGGGCCAGGCCGGCCATGTCGATCTCGTTGTCGAAGTGGCCGATGTTGCCGACGATGGCCTGGTGCTTCATCCGCTCCATGTGGGAGGCCAGGATGATGTCCTTGTTGCCGGTGGTGGTGATGAAGATGTCGGCCGTCTCGACGACGTCGTCCAGGGTGGTGACCTGGTAGCCGTCCATCGCCGCCTGGAGCGCGCAGATCGGGTCGATCTCGGTGACGATGACGCGGGCGCCCTGGCCGCGCAGCGACTCGGCGCAGCCCTTGCCGACGTCGCCGTAGCCGCAGACGACCGCGACCTTGCCGCCGATCAGGACGTCGGTGGCGCGGTTGATGCCGTCGATCAGCGAGTGGCGGCAGCCGTACTTGTTGTCGAACTTCGACTTGGTGACCGAGTCGTTGACGTTGATCGCCGGGAACAGCAGCTTGCCGTCACGGTGCATCTCGTACAGGCGGTGGACACCGGTGGTGGTCTCCTCGGTCACGCCCTTGATGGTGGAGGCGACCTCGGTCCACTTGTTCGGGGTCTCCTGGAGGGTGCGGTTGAGCAGCTCGAGGATGATCCGGAACTCGTCGTTGTCCGCGGTGGACGGGTCCGGAGCGGCGCCGGCCTTCTCGAACTCGACACCCTTGTGGATCAGCAGGGTGGCGTCGCCGCCGTCGTCCAGGATCATGTTCGGGGTCTGGCCGTCAGGCCAGGTCAGCGCCTGCTCGGTGCACCACCAGTACTCCTCCAGGGTCTCGCCCTTCCAGGCGAAGACCGGCACGCCCTGCGGGTTCTCCGGGGTGCCCTCCGGGCCGACGGCGATGGCGGCGGCCGCGTGGTCCTGGGTCGAGAAGATGTTGCAGGAGCACCAGCGGACCTCGGCGCCGAGCGCCGTCAGGGTCTCGATCAGCACGGCGGTCTGGATGGTCATGTGCAGCGAGCCGGTGATCCGGGCGCCGGCCAGCGGCTGCGACTCGGCGTACTCGGCGCGGATCGCCATCAGGCCGGGCATCTCGTGCTCGGCCAGCTGGATCTCCTTGCGGCCGAACGGCGCCAGGGAAAGGTCGGCGACCTTGAAGTCACCGGTGATGTCGGTCGACATGCGTCTGCTCCTCGCTGATGGGGTGGGGCACGGGCCGAGGTCCGGATGTGTCGCGCGTGGCGGGCCGTACGGGTGCACGGCTACGCCGGGGCCGCCGGCTCCCTGGTGGGCGGACCGGCTCCCTGATGCGCAGCACAAACCGTCGGAGGACCTCTCTCCCTCGACCGGCGCACACCCTTTGGGTGCGGACCGCCGATCGACCGCCATCAGCAGCGACGTTCTGGCTCTGGTGACGAATCTACACCGGCGGCCCCGCCGACCGTCCTGCGATGACCGATTTCTGCCGCGGGAGCCGACCGCCGCTCGACCCGCGCACCAGCCGGGCGGGGGCGGACCGTCAGTGCCCCGAGCCGGGGCCGGGGCCGCCCGGGGTCGCGGCCGGGTCCTCGCCGGCGGCGGCCTTCTCGGCGCTGTAGACGTCCGGCTCCAGGTAGATCGCCCGGGCGATCGGGACGGCGGCGCGGACCCGCTCCTCGGCCGCGTCGATCGCCCGTGCCACCCGGGCGGCGCTGTCCTCGGCGTTGACGGAGATCTTGGCGGCGACCAGCAGTTCCTCCGGGCCGAGGTGCAGGGTGCGCATGTGGATCACCCCGGTGACCGCCTCGCCGTCCACCAGGGCGGCGCGGATCCGCCGCACCGACTCCCTGTCGGCGGACTCGCCGAGCAGCAGCGACTTGGTCTCCAGGGCGAGCACGACGGCGATCACCACCAGCAGGACGCCGATGCACAGGGTGCCGACGCCGTCCCAGACGCCGTTGCCGGTGATCACGGTGAGCGAGACGCCGAACAGCGCGAGCACCAGGCCGATCAGCGCACCGGTGTCCTCCAGCAGCACCACCGGCAGCTCCGGCGCCTTGGCGGTGCGGATGAACTGCACCCAGCCCTGCCCGCCCTTGGCCTTGGCGGACTCGCGCATCGCGGTGAGGAACGACCAGCCCTCCATCGCGATGGCGAAGACCAGCACGCCGACCGCCCAGGCCCAGGACTCCAGTGCCTCCGGGTGGCTGACCTTGTGCCAGCCCTCGTAGATCGCGAACAGGCCGCCGACGCTGAACAGCACGATGGCCACCAGGAAGCCGTAGACGTAGCGCTCGCGGCCGTAGCCGAACGGGTGCTCCTCGTCCGCCGCCCGGCGCGCCCGCCTGCCGCCGACCAGCAGCAGCACCTGGTTGCCGGAGTCGGCCACCGAGTGCACCCCCTCGGCCAGCATCGAGGAGGAGCCGGTGAAGCCGAAGGCGGTGAACTTGGCCGCCGCGATCGCCAGGTTCGCGGACAGCGCCGCGACCAGTGCCTTCGTCCCGCCCTCCGCGCTCATGCGCCCACCTCGCCGCGCCCGGCAGGGGCAGTCGCCCGTACGCACCCGTTGACGGTTCGTTCGTTTCGCTCGCTCACGCGGACAACTTAGCGGGCGCGGGCGGATCGCTGCTCTCAGGACTGCGCGGCGGCGAGCCCGAGGTAGACGGCGGCGAAGTCGGTGAGCGCGACCAGGTCGGCCAGCGCGTGCAGGGGGTCCGCGAGGGTGCTCGCGTACTCGGTCAGCCGGACGTCGTGGGCGGCGGCCAGCCGGTGCGCGCGGCTGACGCCGAAGCCGCGCGGGCGCTCGTCGTCCTCCGGCACCTCGGCCGGGCCTTCCTGCCCCTCCGGGGAGCCGTTGCCGGGCACGTGCCGCAGCAGCAGGACCTGGAGGTGCAGCGGGTCGGGCTCGTCGACCCGGTCGCGGAAGAAGTCGTCCGGGTCCGCGCCGGCGCCCAACTGGCCGGTGAACATGCCGCGGTGGGCGGTGAGCACCTGCGGCAGCGGACCGGCGAGCGCCGGGCGTCCGGCCCGGTCGGCCAGCTGGGCGGCGAACCTCGCGGCGGCCGCCCCGGCGATCGGGCCGTCGGCCCACAGCAGCGGGACCGTCCCGGCCAGCCGGGCGGCCAGCCCCTTCGCCGGGTTGGTGTACGCCGCGGCGTCCGGGCGGCAGCGCACGGCGGTGGCGTCCAGCAGGTCGGCGACGGCCGGCAGGGCGTCGTACGGCAGCTGGGTCAGGCCGAGCTTCTGGGCGAGCGCCAGCAGCGGGGTCAGGTGGGACCAGAGCGCGGCCGGGTCCTCGGGCGGAAGGTCCGGCTCCGCGGCCGGCACGGCCGGCAGGTCCTCCTCGGACCGCACCGAGGCCGTGTAGGGCAGCGGCAGCGCGCGGACCTGGAGCGCGGCCTCCGCCAGCGGACTGCCCGTCGGGGCGGTGACGACGACGGCGCAACCGCGCGCGTACGCCTGCTCGGCGAGGCTGATCAGGCCCTGCTCGCCGCCGTCGGCGGAGCTGACCACCAGCAGGTCGAGGGGGCCGGCCCAGCCGGGCAGCTGCCAGCCGAGCCCGGCGGTGAAGGCGGGCCGCGCACCGGAGCGGTCGCCGCGCGGGGCGGCGGCCTCGGTGGGCGGCAGCGGGAGAACCAGGCTGGCGGAGCCGGCCAGCACGGCCAGGATCTCGGCCGCCGTCAGGGCGCTGCCGTGTCCGGCGACCAGGACGGCACGCGGGCGGCCGTCCGGGCGCAGCCGGTCGAGGCCGGCCGCGTCGGCCTGCCGCAGCGCGGTGCGGACCCGGGCGCCGGCGCCGGCCAGGGCCAGCAGGGCGCGGTCGTGGTCGGCGCGCTGGAGGGCGGCCGGGTCGTCGAGCAGGGTGTCGTCCAGCATGCGGCGGGCCTCCGGCTGTCCTGTGGGCGCTGTCCTGTGCGGCGGGCGCGGATGGGGCTTCGCCCCCAGGATCAGGCCGGGCGGCGGGCCTCGTCCACCAGCAGGACCGGAATGCCGTCCCGGACCGGGTACGCGAGGCCGCAGTCCGCGCCGGTGCAGACCAGCTCGGGCTGCTCCTCGGTGCCGCCCTCGACGAGCGCGGCCCGGCACTGCGGGCAGACCAGGATCTCCAGCAGGAAGGATTCGAGCTTCATGGGGCTCTCCAAGGTTCAGGGGTGGCACGGAGGTGCCCCGGCCGATAGGCAACCCTACCGGCCGGGGCACCGGGGCCCGTGGTCAGGCGCGCCTCGCCGGACGCGCCCCGAGCCGGCGCGGTGCACCTCGACCTGGCGCGGTGCACCTCGACCTGGCGCGGAGCGTTCCGGTCAGCCGCGGACGATGGCGAGCACGCCGTCGCGCAGCTGCGCCATCCTCGCCGGGTCCTTGGCCTCGACGTTGAGGCGCAGCAGCGGCTCGGTGTTGGAGGCGCGCAGGTTGAACCACCAGTCGGGACCGGCCACGGTGAGCCCGTCCAGCTCGTCGACGGTGGTGCCCTCCACGCCGGCGTAGGCGGCGCGGACGGCGGCCGTGCTGGCGGCCTGGTCGGCGACGGTGCTGTTGATCTCGCCGGAGGCGGCGTAGCGGTCGTACTCGGCGGTCAGCGCGGAGAGCGTGCCCTCCTGGCCGCCGAGTGCGGCCAGCACGTGCAGCGCGGCCAGCATGCCGGTGTCGGCGCGCCAGAAGTCCCGGAAGTAGTAGTGCGCGGAGTGCTCGCCGCCGAAGACGGCGTCGGTGACGGCCATCTCCTGCTTGATGAAGGAGTGGCCGACCCGGGTGCGCACCGGGGTGGCGCCGAGCTCGCGGACCACCTCGGGGACGGTCCAGGAGGTGATCAGGTTGTGGATGATCGTCGGCTCGGTCTCGCCGGCGGCCTTGGCGCGGGCGATCTCGCGGGCGGCGACCAGCGCGGTGATCGCGGACGGCGAGACCGGCTCGCCGCGCTCGTCCACGACGAAGCAGCGGTCGGCGTCGCCGTCGAAGGCCAGGCCGATGTCGGCGCCGACCTCGCGGACCTTGGCCTGCAGGTCGACCAGGTTCTTCGGGTCGAGCGGGTTGGCCTCGTGGTTGGGGAAGGTGCCGTCCAGCTCGAAGTACATCGGGACGAGCTCGATCGGCAGGCCGTCGAAGACGGTCGGCACGGTGTGGCCGCCCATGCCGTTGCCGGCGTCCACCGCGACCTTGAGCGGGCGGATGGCGGTGAGGTCGACCAGGCCCAGCAGGTGGTCGGCGTAGCCGCGCAGGGTCTCCTGCGTCGAGAGCGCCCCGGGCTCCACGTCCTTGGCCGGGACGGTGACGGTGTCGTCCTCGGCGGTCCAGGACTCGACCAGCTCGCGGATCTCGGCCAGACCGGTGTCCTGGCCGACCGGCGCGGCGCCGGCCCGGCAGAGCTTGATGCCGTTGTACTGGGCCGGGTTGTGGCTGGCGGTGAACATCGCGCCGGGCAGGTCGAGCTTGCCGCTGGCGTAGTAGAGCTGGTCGGTCGAGCAGAGGCCGATCTCGACCACGTCGGCGCCGTAGGCCGCGGCGCCCTCGGCGAAGGCCCGGCTCAGCGACGGCGAGGAGGGCCGCATGTCGTGGCCGACCACGATCGCGGACGCGCCGGTGACCTGCACGAACGCGGCGCCGAAGGCCCGGGACAGGCTCTCGTCCCACTGGTCCGGGACGACACCTCGGACGTCGTACGCCTTCACGAGCTGCTTGAGGTCGCGCACTGCGGCTCCACCCTGGTTCTGTGCTGATCGATACGTCGGGCCACCCGCCCGTCCGTTCGACGGGGCGCGGTGATGTCAGACGGGCAGCGTACCCGGGCCGGGCGAAGGCTCCGTGCGGGGTGAGGGCTGCGGGGGTGCCCGACGGGCCCGGGGCGCGGCCGACGGGCGGCGCGTCCGGCGGGAGCCGCCGGACCGGCCGCGGGGCCGGTCCTAGTTGTCCGGCGAGCGCAGCACCCGGAGGTGGCCGCGGCGGCTGCCCTCGGTGGACTCGCCCTGGGGGGCGCGGCCCTGACGGGGCGTCTGGGGGCGGGCGGCCTCGCGCACGGCGTTGGCGAGCGCCTCCAGGTCGTCGCTGCTGCGGCGCAGCGGCCCGGCTTCGGCGGCGAGCCGGACGACCTCCCAGCCGCGCGGAGCGGTGAGCCGCTCGGCGTGCTCGGCGCACAGGTCGTAGCAGTGCGGCTCGGCGTAGGTGGCGAGCGGGCCGAGCACGGCGGTGGAGTCGGCGTAGACGTACGTCAGCGTTGCGACGGCCGGTCGGCCGCACGCGGTCCGCGAACAACGACGTACAGAGCTCACGAGGGTGGACGGTACCGCACTCCCCGCCGGGGAGCGAAGACCGCCTGTCCGGAGGGGGTGCCGTGTCGCCCGGCGCACGCTCGTCAGTGCGCCCGTCCCCCGGGCGTTTCCCCGCCGGAGTGGTCCACTTCCGACCGTCCAAGGACTACTCTCGGCAGTGATATGGACAGCTCCGCACCGCAGTCACCGACAGGGCCCTCGCGCCGCCCCCGGCACCGCGACCGGCACGGCAGGGGGCTGCGCGGCCCGCTGGCGCCGCCCCAGGTGCCGATCTCGCTCACCCGCTCCGAACTGTTCGACGACTACGTGCGCGAGTCGGTGGAACGGCTGGAGCGGCGTTGGCCGCAGCTGATCGAGGTGGAGTTCGCCGTCCAGGAGGTGCCGCTGCACGGGGCGGAGGGCGCCGACACCGAGGACGGGGTGCCGCTGGGCCGGGTGTCGCCGGGCGAGAAGGGCCGCAAGAGCCAGATCGTGGTGTACCGGCGGCCGGTGGAGATCCGGGCGAAGACCCGGGAGGACCGGGCGGCGCTGGTGCACGAGATCCTGATCGAGCAGGTGGCCGAGCTGCTGGGGCTGTCCCCGGACGCGATCGACCCGCGCTACGACGAGGAGTGACCGGCGGGGGCGGGCACCCG
>NZ_JBEPAK010000245.1:0-10725 GCF_040298565.1 Kitasatospora sp. NPDC001539
CCCGCGCCGCGGCCCCGGGGCGGCGGGCGGGGGGGCGCGCGGACGCGGCCCGGCCGCCAGCCGCTGCGCTGGATCCAGCGCGCCACCGTCACTGTGGTCTCCACCCCGGGCCAGGGTGACCAGACAGGTACGCCACCACCAGTCGGGCGGTGTCGTCGCCGGTGTCCAAGGCCGTTCCCGTGCTCCTCACGGTGGGTGCCGGGGCGGGGCGGCGGCCGGCGGGCGCCGTTCGGCCGGGCGTGGGTCACCAGGGGAAGGAGGCCGACGGAGCCGGCCACGGGGCCGACGCCCCGGCCGACGACGCGCACGGGCAGGTGCACCGCGGCGGCACCGGCGTCCGCACGGTCCAGGTGGCCGCCGCCGAGCCCGGCGCGGGTCGGGCCGTGGGGGGCGGCGTCCAGATCGGCCACGTGTTCCGGGTCGCCCACTCCGCCGGCGTGACGCCGGGGTCGGGGATCCGAACGGCCCGGGTGAGCCCGGGGCCGCTCCTGGTCGGACAGGTCACAGCGTTCATGCCACCCTCCGCATGCCGTCGACGGTGGTGCTGACCCCGAGTACGGACGGCCGGGTGGCGCCGGAACCTGCCGCCGGAACCCGGTCGGAGGGGCGACCCGGTGGCCGACCGGCCGTCATGCCATTCACGCTAGCGGCAGCGCGGCGGCGGACCGCGGTACCCCGGACGGAACCTCGCAGCCGGAGCGGTACCTCGGTACTACGCGGGTCGAGCCGGTCGGACCGCCGCCCGCTGCGCAGGCTGCCGACCGGTGCCGGTGCCGGTGCCACCGCCGGGCTCCTCCCGAACGGGCGTCCCGGCGGTCACGGGTTGCCGAGGGCGGCCTCTTCCCGGTCGAGGTCGTGCTGGACGCGGCGGCGGGTGGTGTCGCTGATCCGGTGCTCGTCGTAGAGGCGGTGCAACTCGGCGCTCTGGACGGCGATGACCTCGCGGCGCAGCTGGCGGTAGGCGGTGTCGGCGGTGGTGCCGTCGGGGGTTTCGGGGGTGCGGTCGAGGCGGGCGGTGAGGGCGCGGCGGAGCCGGTCGAGGGCGGTGTCGGGGACGGCTTCCAGTTCGGCGAGGTGTTCGACGTGGTGGAGGGCGGCGCGGTTGAGGGCGTCGCGGGTGTCGTCCTCCTCGCGGGCGGTGTGTTCGGGTTCGAGGGCGAGTCCGGAGCGGTTGACGACGGCGGCGAGGGTGAGGCCCTGGACGACGAGGGTGAAGACGACGACGGCGGTGGTGAGCACCAGGACGAGGGGGCGTCCGGTGAGTGCGGTGCCGTCGTCGGCGAGCAGCGGGATGGAGAGGGCGGCGGCGAGCGGCATGACGCCGCGGGTGCCGGCCCAGGTGACCACCCCGGCGACCCGCCAGGACAGCCGGCCGCTGCCGTGGCCGGGTTTGACGCCGCGGGTGAGCGGCAGGGTGGAGAGGACGCGGACGGCGATCAGGACGGCGGCCAGGGCGAGCGCCTGGAGCGGCCACCAGCCGGTTCCGGCGGGCAGGTCCCGTACGAGGGTGGGCAGTTCCAGGCCGACGATGCTGAAGACGACGCTCTCCAGCAGGAAGACCACCACGGCGTAGACGGCGTGCAGTTGCAGCCGGATGTGGGCGTCGGTGAGCCGGTGGCCGGAGCGGCCGAGCAGCACCCCGGCGACCACCACGGACGTGACGCCCGAGGTGTGCGCGGATTCGGCCAGCACGTACGCCGCGTACGGGGTGACCAGCGCGATCACCGTCTCCAGCACCGGGTCGGTGGTGCGGCGGCGCACCAGCCACACCAGGCCCGCGACGGCGGCGCCGACCAGGCTGCCGCCCCCGCCGAGCAGCAGGAACTCCCAGCCCGCCGCCGGAAGGCTGACCGAGGCGCCGACGGCCACCGCGATGCCGATGGCGACCTTGAACAGGACGAGCGAGGTGGCGTCGTTGAACAGGCTCTCCGCCTGCACCAGCACCTGGAGCCGCCCTGGCAGGGCGAGGCGGCGGCCGAGCGCGGTGACGGCCACCGGGTCGGTGCTGGAGAGCACGGCGCCGAGGACGAAGGCCATCGCGGGCGGCAGCCCGGCGACGGCGACGGCCGTGAAGCCCACGGCGGCGGCGGAGGCGAAGACCAGCCCGAAGGAGAGGATCGTCACCGGGCGCCAGACCGTGCGCAGGTCGCGCAGCGACAGCTCCTCGGCGGAGGCGTAGAGCAGCGGTGGCAGGACCACCGTGCCGATGATCTGCGGGGGGACGTGCAGGGCGGGGACGCCCGGTACCAGTGCGACCCCGATGCCGGCCAGGACCAGCAGCGACGGCGCGGGCACCCGCAGGCGCCGGGCGAAGGTGGCCACGGTCGTGGCCAGGACCACCAGGACGAGAACGATCGCCACACTGTGCATCGGTGGAGAGGACCCCTCGCAAGAATCGGGGTCACCGCCGCCGGATCGCTGCAGTCATCCCCCGCGCCGACCAGGCTTCCCGGCACACCTGTGGTCATCTTATCGGGGCTTTAGCGGCGATCCGCAGGAGCGGAGGGCGCGGGCCCGCCCTCCCCCGCTACATCCGCATGCGCAGGCGGCAGACCACCGCGTCGGTGTGCCGGCGCAGGGCGCGGTCGATCACGGCGCCGCGCCGGTTCTGCAGGGCGCGCTGCCACCAGTGGGCGGGCTCGCCCTCGGGGATCAGCACGGTCACCCGGTCGTAGACGTGCTCCGCTCCCAGCTCGTTGACGAAGGCGGCGATCGGCCGGCCCAGTCGGCGGTGCTCGTCCGGGATCTCCACCAGCGGCACGCCCGGCCGCCACAGCTCCCAGTCCCGCCGCAGTGCTTCCGCCGGGGCAGGCTCGTGGACGACGGTGACCGCCATGACCTCGTCGCCCAGCGACAGCGCCGCCGACAGGCCGTCCCGGGTCAGCCGGCTGATCGCGGTGACCGGGACGACGACCAGGCTGCGCCGGCGGATGACCGCGCCGGGCACCCGGCCGAGCTCCAGGCGCTCGCCGATCCGTGCGTAGCCGCGGTGGATCGCCTCGAAGAGCAGCACCAGCAGCGGCAGGGCCACCAGGATGCCCCAGGCGCCCTCGGTGAACTTGGTGCCGGTGACAACCAGGGCGGCGACACCGGTGAGCAGCGCGCCGAAGCCGTTCAGGGCGGCCTTGGAGCGCCAGCCGTGCGGGCGGTGCCGGCGCCAGTGCCGGACCATGCCGACCTGGCAGACGGTGAAGCCGACGAACACGCCGATGGAGAACAGCGGCACCAGGCTGTTGACGTCGCCGCCGGAGCCGGCCAGCAGCGCCGCGGACGCCGCGGCCAGGAACAGTACGCCGTACCGGTACACCTGGCGGTCGGCGCGCAGCGTGAAGACGTGCGGGAGGTGGTTGTCGCGGGCGAGGAGGTCGAGCAGCACCGGCAGGCCGCCGAAGGAGGTGTTGGCGGCCAGGCCGAGCAGGACGACGGTGGCGGACTGGACGACGTAGAAGCCGGCGCCGTGGCCGAGCGAGGCGTCGGCGAGCTGGGCGAGCACGGTGACGCCCTCGACGGGCTGGAGGTGGAAGCGCCCGATCAGCACGGCCAGCCCGATCAGCATCACACCGAGCAGCGCGCCGAGGGCGACCTCGGTGTGTTGGGCCCGCCTGACCCGCGGGGTCCGGAAGGAGGGGACGGCGTTGGCCACCGCCTCCACCCCCGTCAGCGCCGAGCAGCCGGCCGCGAAGGCCCTGAGCAGCAGCAGCGCGCCCACGGTGGTGGCGTTCTCGGCGAGCGCCGAGGCGTGCCCGGCGGCGGCCGCGGTGCTCGCCGGGGCGTCCCGGAACAGCCCCACCGCGATGATCGCCAGGATCGACAGCACGAACACCGCCGTCGGTGCCATGAACCAGCGCGCGGACTCCGCTATGCCGCGCAGGTTGACGGCGGTGACCAGGGCGAGCACGCCCAGGCAGAGCCAGACCCGCTGGCCGTACAGGCCCGGCACCGCCGAGGTCAGCGCGGCCACACCGGCGGTGACCGAGACCGCCACGTTCAGCACGTAGTCGATCACCAGCGAGGCGGCCGCCGTCAGCGCCGTCCGACGGCCCAGGTGCGCCTTGGCGACCGCGTAGGAGCCGCCGCCGTCCGGGAACGCCGCGATCACCTGCCGGTAGGAGGCCACCAGCACCGCCAGCAGCACCGCGATCGCCACCGTCACCGGCAGCGTGAAGCCCAGCCCGTACGAACCGGCCGCGGCCAGCACCAGCACGATCGACTCCGGCCCGTACGCCACCGAGGCCATCGCATCCAACGACAACGCCGCCAGGCCGCCCGGAGCGGTGAGCCGGTGCCGCTCCTGCCCGGCGCCGGTATCCGGCGGCGCGGGGTCGACGGCGGTGGCGGTGGCGGTCGGAATCGTGGTCTCTGGCATCGGTGGCTCCTCGATCGTGATGCCGACGATCGTGGTCCCGCCCGCCGGGCCGGCCTCCGGTTCGTACAGGCTCTTGACGCCGGCGGCGCCGACCTTGACGCGATCTTGACGAGCCGGGCAGCGACCCGCGCCGTGAGCCGGCCGCTGGGGCACCGCCCGTCCGCCTCGCCGGACGGCGGGCCGCAGGGCCCGAGGGCGTGCACCCGGCTCGCTCCGGAGCGCTGGGGCCCCCGCGCACCGACGGGACGCCCGGCGGGCGCCGTGCCGCGCAGCGATGGCGGCCCCTGGGGCTGGTCACAGCGGGTCACGGGCCGCCTCCGCAGCCCCAGGGGCCGGCGGCGACGTGCGGTTCGCGGCAGTACGGGTAGAAATGGCGTATGCGTAAGTTGCGCCCGTTCGGGGCGCGGGGTCGCCGGCCGTGGCGGGCGTCCCGCCCTCCGCCGTCCGAGGGCGGTCGGGGTTCCGGGCCGGGCGGCGGTCGGCCCGCGCGGGGGCGGCCGGCGTCGCACTTCGGCTTGCGGAGCGTAGCCGGCCAGGCGTTCCTCTGGCAGCTGACGGTCCTGCTGGTGCTCGCCGCGCTCGGGATCACCGCCCTGGTGGTCCGGACCACGAGCAGTGCCCACGCCGACGCCCGGCACCGGTCGCTCGCCGTCGCGGAGGGCTTCGCGAACTCGCCCGGCCTGGCCGCGGCGCTGCGGTCGTCCGACCCCACCGCGGTGCTCCAGCCGCTCGCCGCGGCCGCCCAGCAGGGCGCCGGCGTCGACTTCGTCGACGTGCTGAGCACCGACGGGGTCCGGTACACCGATCCGCTGCCGGAGCTGGTCGGGCAGCGCGTCCAGGGCGACATCAGCCGGGCGGCGGCGGGGCAGTCCTTCACGGAGGTCTTCCAGGGCTCCCCGCAGAACGCGGTCCGGGCGCTCGTCCCCGTCAAGGACGCGGACGGCAGGGTCGTCGGGCTGGTCGCCACCGGCGTGCAGACCACGGACGTCAGTGCGACCGTGGACCGCCAGCTGCCGGTCCTGATCGGCGCCGCGGCGGGCGCCGTCCTCCTCGCCGCCGGTGGAGCGGTGCTGGTGAGCAGGCACCTGCGCCGCCAGACCCACGGCCTGGGGCCGGTCGAGATGACCCGGATGTACGAGCACCACGACGCCGTGCTGCACGCGGTCCGCGAGGGCGTGCTGATCATGGACGCCGACCAGCGGTTGATGCTCGCCAACGACCAGGCGCGGCAGCTGCTCGACCTGCGCCCGGACGCGGAGGGTCGGCGGCTGGACGAGCTGGGCCTGGACCCTGGCATGGCGGCCCTGCTGGCCTCGGGGCGGACGGTCACGGACGAGGTGCACCCGGCCGGGGGCCGCCTGCTGGCCGTCAACCTCCGGCCGATGGCCGTCCGCAGCGGGCCCGCGGGTTTCGTGGCGACGCTGCGGGACACCACCGAGCTGCGTGCGGTGGCCGGGCGGGCGGAGGAGACCCGGGAGCGGCTACGGCTGCTGTACGAGGCGGGCGACCGGATCGGCACCACTCTGGACGTCGTCGCGACGGCGCAGGAACTGGCGGACGTGGCGGTGCCCCGGCTCGCCGACTTCGTCAGCGTCGACCTGCTGGAGGAGCTGATGGGCGGGGACGAGCCCGCCCCCGGACCGGTCACCGGTGGGGTGCTGCGCCGAGTGGCCCACCGGTCCGTGCTGGAGGGCGAACCGGAGGCGGTGGTCCGGGCGGGCGAGATCGACTTCCACCCGGAGGACTCGCCCCACCTGCGCAGCATGGCCACCGGGCGCTCCGAACTGCACCGGGCACCGGACGCGGCCGTCACGGCATGGCTGGCCGAGGATCCGGCACGGGCCGCCAAGTGCGACACGTACGGATTCCACTCCTGGATCCAGGTGCCGGTGATCGCCCGGGGCACGCCCCTGGGCGTGGTGGAGTTCGTCCGCTCGCGCAACGCCGAGCCGTTCGACGAGGACGACCTGGCCCTCGCCGAGGAGTTGGTCGCCCGGGCGGCGGTCGCCCTGGACAACGCCCGGCGCTTCACCCGGGAGCGCAGCACGGCGCTCGACCTGCAACGGAGTCTGCTGCCGCAGCGGCTCCCGGAGCTCTCCGCCGTGGAGGCCGCCTTCCGCTACCTGGCGGCCGACCCCCGGTTCGGCGTGGGCGGCGACTGGGTCGACGTGATCCCGCTGTCCGGCGCGCGGGTGGCGCTGGTGGTCGGGGACGTGACCGGGCGCGGTCTGCGGGCCTCCGCCGTGATGGGGCAGCTGCGCTCCGCCGTCAGGACCCTCGCCGACGTCGACCTCACACCGGAGGAACTGCTCACCCAGCTCGACGACCTGGTCATCCGGCTGGCCGCCGACACCGCCCCGGACCCGGACGCCGCGACCGCCGGAGAGGTCGCCGCCACCTGCCTGTACGTCGTCTACGACCCCGTGTCGGGCTGCTGTTCGGCGGCCAGCGCCGGGCACCCGGCGCCCGCCGTGACCCACCCGGACCGCACCACGGCCGTTCTGGAACTGCCCGCCGGTCCTCCGCTCGGTCTGGGCGGGCTGCCCTTCGAAGCCGCCGAGACGGTGCTTCCCGAGGGGAGCCTGCTCGCCCTCTACACCGGCGGCCTGGTCGCCTCCCCGCAGCGCGCGATGGACGCCGGACTCGACGAGCTGCAGGGCCTCCTGGCCGGTTCGGACGGCTCGCTGGAGACCCGGTGCGACCGGATCGTGCGGGCCCTGGTGCCGGAGCACCCCGCCGACGACGCCGTCCTGCTGCTCACCCGGGTCCGGCGGCTGGACGACGCCCGGGTCGCGACCTGGGCGGTGCCCGCCGACTTCGCGGCGGTCGCCGACGTCCGGGCCGACGCCGTCCGCCGCCTGACGGCATGGGGCCTGGAGGACGCCGCCTTCGTGACCGAGCTGGTCGTCAGCGAACTCGTCACCAACGCCATCCGCTACGGCAGGGAGCCGATCCAGCTACGGCTCATCAACGACCGCTCGCTGATCTGCGAGGTCTCCGACGGCAGCAGCACCGCACCGCACCTGCGCCGGGCCAGGATGTTCGACGAGGGCGGCCGCGGCCTGCTGCTGGTCGCCCAGCTCACCCAGCGTTGGGGCACCCGGCAGTCCGCGCACGGCAAGACCATCTGGTGCGAGCAGGACCTCGCCGAGGACGGCTGAGCGGCGATCAGGTGGCGGGGAGGCTGTTCGCCAGTTCCCGGAACCGTGCGGAGGGCCGCATCATGCCGTTGTCGCCGACGTTCAGGTTCTCCAGCCAGCCGTCCCGGTACCAGAAGATCGACGAGGTCAGCGGGGCGGGATCCTTGATCTGGAGCTGCTTGGACAGGTCGATCATGAACCGGATCGCGTTCAGCGACGCGCCGCTGCGGATCGGCGCCGCGCAGAACGCGTTCCTCGTCGGCAGGGTGACCAGGGCGCCGTGGGGCAGCTCGACGCCGCCCAGGGCGTTCTCCAGGCGCAGGGCCTGGGCGGCTCCGGGCCACGCCCCCTTCCCGTTGACGGCGTAGAGGACGTCGCCGTTCGACGCGTTGAAGGACTGCCGGTTGAGCGGCTCGCCGGCCAGGTTGGCGAAGGCCCGCTCCCAGAGCTCCGCCCGGCTGACGCTCCACTGGTCGGCCGCGTGCTCGGCTATCGACAGGGCCTCCGTCGTCCCGCCGCGCTTGCCGCCGTCCACGCACAGGACGACCGACAGCTCGTCGTCGATCGGCCGGGCCATCGGGTCGGGGCCCAGGACACGGGTCGGGGTGACCAGCAGGCGCAGGCGGTCCCGGACCTCGAAGACGGAGATCCTGGCCAGCGCCTTGCACGGGCCGTGCTCGTCGCACAGCGGCTTCGGAAGGTTCTTGCGGTTGCCGAACAGCGGCACGGGTTGCTCCTCCGGTTCGATGCGGTGTCAGGCCGAGGCCACAGCATCCCATCGGAGCTCGCCGCCGTCCCGGAGATTTCCTGATCCGCAGCCGGCCCCCGACCGGCCGCTGCCCGCCGTTCGGACCCCGCCACCTGCGGTGTCGGTCGTCCGACAGTCGTCTGCCGGTGGCCTGCCGGTGCTCTGCCGGTGCTCCGGTGCGGCCGTCAGCCGGATGACGGTGACCCGAAGGCGGCGCCTGACACCTTTCAGGAGCGGCCGACCGGAGCCAACGGGCGGCCCGATCCTGAAGGAGTCACCATGCGCACACCCGTCACGATTATCGGCGCCGGGCTCGGCGGTCTCACCCTGGCCCGGGTCCTGCACCTGCACGGAATACCGGTCACGGTGCACGAGGCCGAGCCCTCCCCGTCGGCGCGGAGCCAGGGCGGCATGCTCGACATCCACGACTACAACGGGCAACTCGCCCTGCGGGCGGCCGGTCTGACGGAGGAGTTCCACGCCATCATCCTGGAAGGCCGCCAGGCGATGCGGGTGCTGGACCCCGACGGGTCCGTCCTGTTCGAGACGGCCGACGACGGCACGGGCGGGCGCCCCGAGGTGCAGCGCGGCGACCTGCGGCGGATCCTGCTCGACTCGCTGCCCGCCGGCACCGTCCGGTGGGGCCGGAAGGCGACCGCCGTCCGGCCGCTGGGCGGCGGCCGTCACGAGGTGGCGTTCGCCGACGGCGGCAGCGTCGTCACGGACCTGCTGGTCGGCGCAGACGGCGCGTGGTCGCGCGTCCGGCCGCTGCTCTCGGCCGCGCGGCCCGAGTACACCGGCAGGTCGATCGTCGAGACGTACCTGTTCGACGCCCGCACCCGGTACCCGGCCACCGCGCGGGCGGTCGGCGGCGGGTCGATGATCGCGTCGTCGCCGGGCCGGGAGATCTTCGCCCACCGGGAGAGCGGTGACACCCTGCACGCCTACGTGGGGATCAGCGAGCCGCTGGACTGGTTCGCGGACATCGACGTCACCGACACGGCCGCGGCCACCGCGCGGATCGCACGGGAGTTCACCGGCTGGGCGCCGGAGCTCACCGCGCTGATCACCGAGGCGGACGGCGCACCGGTCCTGCGCCACCTCTACGCCCTCCCGGCCGGGCACCGGTGGGAGCGGGTGCCGGGGGTGACCCTGCTCGGGGACGCCGCCCACCTCTCCCCGCCGAACGGCGAAGGCGCCAACCTGGCGATGCTCGACGGCGCCGAGCTCGGCGGGGCGCTCGCCGCGCACCCCGGTGACGTGGAGGCCGCGCTCTCCGCGTACGAGCAGGCGATGTTCCCCCGCAGCGCGGAAGCCGCCGCCTGGCTGCCGGAGGGCGGTGCCGGGGGCGACGTGGGCCAGGCCCTGATCGAGCTCATCAGCGGGCACGGCCGGTGATCGGCTGAGCCGACCCCGGCCCCGGCTGCGCCGACGACCCGGCAGGCCGGGGTCGGGCAGGTCGGGGCCGGGTAGGCCGGGCCGGGCCCGGGCGGTGCGGGCCTGGCAGCGGTCCGCACCGCCCGGGCGGTCCTACCCGCGTGCGGGCTCCAGCACGAAAACGGGGATCACCCGGTCCGTCTTCTGCTGGTAGTCGGCGTACGGCGGGTACGCGGCGACCGCGCGCTCCCACCACTGCGCCCGCTCGTCCCCGGTCACCTCACGCGCCGTCATCTCCTGGCGCACGGGCCCGTCCTGGAGCTCCACGTGCGGGTCGGCCTTCACGTTGAAGTACCAGACCGGGTGACGCGGAAAGCCGCCCTTCGAGGCGACCGCCGCGTACCGCCCCCCGTGCTCCACGCGCATCACCGGGACCTTGCGGATCTTGCCGCTCTTCGCGCCGCGCGTCGTGAGGATGACGACGGGCAGGCCCGTGTCCCAAAGCGTCGTTCCCTGCGTGCCACCCGAGCTCTCGTACAGCTCGACCTGGTCGCGCACCCACTGGGCCGGACTCGGCTCGTACTCGCCCTCGAGCGGCATCGCATTCACCCCATCGTCAGCTAGAGCGCAGTGTGCCCGTGACCGGCGGGGACGAGGACCGTCGAGACCCTGGTTCCCGTTCCGGCCGGAGGCACCTCCAAGGTGACGGAGCCTATCGCGTGCCACCCGGATGTTCGTGCAAGGAGCCCCCGGGCCGTTCGGCGGTCCGTCGGCGCGCTGCTCCGGGCGCGCGTGGCAGCTCCGCTCACCGGTCAGCTCCGACGGCCGCGCCACAGATCGGGTACCTCCCCACCGACCGGCGCCGGTGCCAGCGCCGGTGCCGACCTCCTGCGACCGCTTCAGGGGCGGAGGGCGGTCCGGCTCAGGGCTGTCCGCTCCTCGGTCACGCCCGGTGCACCGGTGCGGGCGGGCAGTAGGATCAACGGCGTTGTCACCCGTACCCCGCTGGTAGGAGGCTTTTCCATGGCTCAGGTCACCCTGAAGGGCAACCCGGTCGAGGTCGGCGGCGCGCTGCCCGCCACCGGCACCCAGGC
>NZ_JBEPAK010000246.1:0-10612 GCF_040298565.1 Kitasatospora sp. NPDC001539
GGGTCTTCCTGCCCTTCCAGCGGCTCGGCGACACCGACAACACCACCGGCGTCGGGCGCGGCCGCGCCCCCGCCCCCCGCCCCCCGTTTCCCCCGTTCCCCCGTGCTCCCGGCCCCCGTTCCGGGAGATCTGGACCCGGCGTCCCCCGCCGCCGGGTCAGTCCGTCGCGATGGCCGCGAGGACGTTCATCCGCCCGGCCCGGAAGGCCGGGACGAGTGCGGCGATCAGCCCGATCACCACCGAGGCGACCAGCGTCACCGCGACCGTGCCGGTCGGGACGGACAGCGTCCCGAGGCCCTGGTCCCGCAGCACCCGCTGGGCGGTGACGCCCCAGGCCAGGCCCAGCCCGGTGCCGAGCACCGCGCCGAAGACCGCGATCACCACGGACTCCAGCCGGATCATCCGGCGCAGCTGGCGGCGGGAGAGCCCGATCGCCCGCAGCAGGCCGATCTCGCGGGTCCGCTCGACCACCGACAGCGCCAGGGTGTTGACCACGCCGAGCACCGCGACGGTGATCGACAGGCCGACCAGTCCGTAGATCAGGTAGAGCAGGGTGTCGACCTGGGACTGCACCAGCTTCTTGTAGCCGGCCTGGTCCTTGACGGTCAGCTGCGGGTACTGCTCGAGCGCGTGCTCCAGGGCGGTCAGCGTCCTGGTGACGTCGGCGCCGGAGGAGGCCTTGGCGAAGAAGGTCCGGACGGCCGGCTGCTCGGCGGCCGGGACGGCCTCGGCCATGGTGTCCAGGCCGACGAAGGAGCCGTCGCCGAGCAGGCCGCCCTTCCGGAAGACCACGCCCACCGGCAGCGTCTGGGTGCGGCCCCTGCCGTAGTCGACGGTGAGCCGGTCGCCGACCTTCAGGCCGTGGTCCGCGGCGAAGGCCTCGCCGATCCCGAGCGAGCCGTGCCCGACCGAGTCCGGCGTCCCGGAGCTGACCGCGGGGTGGAAGTCGGTGCCGAAGAAGGTGCCCGGCACGGCGGTCAGGTCCGTCCTGGTGCTCTGCCCGTCGGGCAGCCGGACCTTCAGGTGTTCGAAGTCCTTCTGGGTGGTGACGTGGTCGATGCCCGGGGTCCGCCGCACCGCGTCCGTCATCTCCGGGGTGACCCCGGTCGGGCCGCCCGCGATGATGTAGTCCACGCCGACCGACGCGTCGATCTGCTCGCCGGCCGAGGTGACGGCCGAGGAGCTGAAGACCGAGGAGCCGATCACCAGGGCCAGGCCGATCATCAGCGCGGCGGCGGTGGCGCCGGTGCGGCGCGGGTTGCGCATCGCGTTGCGCTGGGCGAGCGTGCCGGAGGGACCGAAGAGGGCGGGGAGCAGGGCCCCGAGCACCCTGACGAGCACGGTGGCCAGCAGCGGGCCGAGCACCACGGAACCGATCAGGGTGAGCACCACGCCGAGGCCCAGGTACCGGCCGCCGGTGGCCGCCTTCTCCGCCGTCCCCGCGAGGACCAGGAGGGCGGCGCCACCGCCGGTCAGCAGCAGGCCGAGGACCGAACGGACGGTGTTGGAACGGGCCTCGGCCGGGGTGCCGTGCTCGCGCAGCGCGGCCATCGGCGCGATCCGGCCGGCCCGGCGGGCCGGGATCCAGGCCGCGACGACGGTGATCAGGACGCCCACCGCGTAGCCCGCGACGAACACGTCCGGTCCGATCTCCAGGTCGCCCGCGTCGAGGTCCATGCCGATCGCGTTCATCAGCTTGATCAGACCGACCGCGACGCCCAGGCCGGCCGCCACCCCGAGGGTCGAGCCGAGCACGCCCAGGATCAGCGCCTCGACCAGCACCGAGCCGTTCACCTGCCGTCGGCTGCCGCCGATGGCGCGCAGCAGGCCGATCTCGCGGGTGCGCTGGGCGACCAGCATCGAGAAGGTGTTGATGATCAGGAACCCGCCGACGACCAGCGAGATGCCGGCGAAGCCGAGCATCGCGTACGTCAGGAAGCCCAGGCCGTCGCCGACCGCCTTGGTGTTCTCGTCCTTCTGCTCGGCCGCGGTCTTGACCTGGTAGCCGCTGCCGACCGCGGCCAGGGCGTCCGCCTTGAGCCGGTCGTCGCTGCGGCTGCCGTCGCCGAAGGCCTCGACGGAGGTGTACGCCGGCTCGCCGAGCAGCACCTGCTGGGCGGTCGGGGTGTCCAGGAAGGCCAGCGCCGCGCCCGGGTTGGTGGTGGTGAAGGTGGCGATGCCGACGATCGTGTACGGGTGCTGCCCGGCGGCGTTGTCGACCCGGATGCGGTCGCCGAGGCGGAGTCCGGCCTTCCTGGCGGTGTCCGCGTCCAGGACCAGGTCGGCGGAGGACTGCGGGACGTGCCCGGAGGTGATCCGGACCGGGTTGCGCGGGGTGTCGGTCCAGTTGCCGACCAGGGTGGGCGCGCCGGTGGTCGGGCCGACCAGCTTGTTGGTGGCCGGGTCGACCAGGATCGCGTCGCCGACCATGACCTGGCCGACGGCCGTCCTCACGCCGGGCACCGCGGCGACCCGCCCGACGAGCGAGGCCGGGACGGTCGGGGGCTTGTCGGCGGCCGGCCGGTCCTCGTCGTCGGCCGGCTTGGGCGGCTGGACCGAGATGTCCGAGGCGGTCGCGGCGAACAGCTTGGAGAAGGTGCTGGTGGCGGTGTCGGAGAACACCAGGGTGCCGGACACGAAGGCGACCGACAGCACGACGGCGACGAGCGAGAGCGCCATCCGGCCCTTGTGGGCGAGGAAGCTCCGCAGCGAGGTCTTGAGCAGCATGGTGAGGTCGTCCCGCCGCTCAGCTGGTGCGCTTGCCGTCGAAACGGCGCATGCGTTCGAGGACGGAGTCGGCGGTGGGCGCGTGCATCTCGTCGACGATCACGCCGTCGGCGAGGAAGAGCACGCGGTCCGCGTAGCCGGCGGCGACCGGGTCGTGGGTGACCATGACCATGGTCTGGCCCAGTTCGTCCACCGAGCGGCGCAGGAAGGTCAGCACCTCGGCACCGGCCCGGGAGTCCAGGTTCCCGGTGGGCTCGTCGCCGAAGATGATCTCGGGGCGGGCGGCCAGCGCCCGGGCCACCGCGACGCGCTGCTGCTGGCCGCCGGAGAGCTGGGCGGGCCGGTGCTTGAGCCGGCCGGCCAGGCCGACGGTCTCCACCACCTGGTCCAGCCAGGCCCGGTCGGGTCTGCGGCCGGCGATGTCCATCGGCAGCGTGATGTTCTCCAGCGCGTTCAGGGTCGGCAGCAGGTTGAACGCCTGGAAGATGAAACCGATCTTGTCGCGGCGCAGCCTGGTCAGCTGCTTGTCCCTGAGGCCGGTGATCTCGGTGTCCCCGATCAGGATCCGGCCGCTGCTGACCGTGTCCAGGCCGGCCAGGCAGTGCATCAGGGTCGACTTGCCGGAGCCGGACGGGCCCATGATCGCGGTGAAGCGGCCGCGCTGGATGTCCACGTCGACCGCGTCCAGCGCGGTCACCTTGGTCTCCCCCGAGCCGTACGCCTTGGTGACCTGACGGGCCGACGCGGCGACGGCGGACGCACCGCCGGGAAGCTGGGGATCGTACACGGCTGCTGCCGTCGTCACTGGATTCTCCTAGGAAGTGGGCCCACCCGTCGCCTCCACCCTCCCGGCGCAACCGGGCCGCGGACCCGGCGGAACCGGGCCGCGTTCAGGCGGGTGGGGACGTGGGATCCACGGTAGGAGCCGGCTGCGGGCCGCTCGTCCTCCGTCGGAATGAAGCGGTGCAACCAAGGATCTACGGGCTGCGGAGCCCCCTCCCCCTAAGGGGGCGCCGCGACCGTCTCGGGGACGCCCCGTACGGGGCCGCGCCGGCCGGGTTCAGCCGGTCAGCGCGGGTGCGGCCAGCCGCTCCAGGGCGTCGGCGAAGCCCGCCACGACGGGGGCCAGCAGGGCGTCCGTCCCGTGGTCGACCAGGGTCGTGCCGTCCGGTCCGGCGGTGATGTGGCGGTCGAGCACGAACCAGCCCTGGGTGATGTGGCCGGCGCCCATCGAGCTGAGCACCGGGCGCAGCGCGTAGTCCACCGCGAGGACGTGGGCGGGCGAGCCGCCGGTGGCGAGCGGCAGGACGGCCTTGCCGGTCAGCGCGTACTGCGGGAGCACATCAAGCAGGGCCTTCAGCAGGCCCGAGTAGGCGGCCTTGTAGACGGGGGTGCCGATCACCACGCCGTCGGCGCGGGCGAACAGCTCGGCGACGGCGACGATCGCGGGGTGGTCGAAGTCACCGGACAGCAGCGCGTGCGCGGGCAGGCTGCGGGCCTCGAAGGGGACGACGTGGTGGCCGCGGTCGGTGAGGTGGGCGTCGACGTGGCGCAGCAGGCGGGTGGTGCGGGAGGTGGCGGACGGGGAGCCGGAAACGGACAGGACGGTGGCCATGGTTCACCTCTGGCTGGAAGGCGGGCTGCGGCTCTGGGGAACGGCGCCGCGGCGGGCAGGGCGCCGCGGGTCGGTGCTCGGGAGGAGTCGGTGCTCGGGCGAGCCGGTGCTCGGGCGAGCCGGGGATCGTCGTGCTCGGGCGAGCCGGTGCTCGGGACGAACCGGTGCTCGCAGAAGGGGGCGTCCCGACGGACGCGGGGCGCGGGCGTCAGCCGCGACAGAGCGAGCAGGCCACCCCACGCCGCAGGTCGACGTGCCGCCGACGCGTGAGTGCCCAACGCTGGTCCATGCCCGAAATGCAAACACGCTGCGTTCGAGGCGGTCAAGAATCGTTTCGGCAGTCGGAACGCCGGTGACGGGACGTTTCAGCGGAACGATCCGGTACGTGCATCAAAACTGCTACAAGAGGCCTGGTGAGGCCCCCGGGGGGAGTCAGCGCGAGCGGGGTCGGGCATCCTCAACGGCATGAACACGTGGCAGGAGGGCCGCCCGGGCGGCGGTGGGAACCCGTACGGCGGCAACGGCGGAGGCGGGGCGGCG
Source organism: Kitasatospora sp. NPDC001539 (assembly GCF_040298565.1). Taxonomy (NCBI): domain Bacteria; kingdom Bacillati; phylum Actinomycetota; class Actinomycetes; order Kitasatosporales; family Streptomycetaceae; genus Kitasatospora; species Kitasatospora sp. NPDC001539. The sequence goes on from NZ_JBEPAK010000246.1 coordinate 4,883, forward strand.
GCCGAGCCGCCGCTGCCGGCCTCGCTGAACCCTCGCGGGCCGGGCGCGCCCGCGCCGCGGCAGCCGGCACCGCCGTCGGCACCCTCGGCGCCGTACGCCGGTGTTCCGCCGCAGGGCGCGCCCGCCGGCCCCGGACGGCCCGGCGGTCCGGGAGGTCCCGGCGGTCCGGGTCGGCCCGGTGGCCCGGGCGGCCCCGGCGACGCGGCCGGAGCACGTCCGGCCTCCCCGCGGGCCGGGCGCTGGCCGACGCGCCGGATCGTCAAGTGGTCGGTCTTCGGGCTGCTGATCGCCGTCATGGTGACCGCCGTCTCCACCTACTTCTGGGCGGACTCCAAGCTCAACCACGAGAACGTGCTCGCCGACTACCCCGGCCGCCCGGCGGCCGGCAAGGGCACCAACTGGCTGATCGTCGGCTCCGACAGCCGCCAGGGCCTCACCGACTCCCAGCAGGACGACCTGCACACCGGGCACGACACCGAGGGCAAGCGCAGCGACTCGATGATGATCCTGCACGTCGGGGACAACGGGAACACCCTGATGAGCATCCCGCGCGACTCCTGGGTGCCGATCCCCGAGCACGCGGGCAGCAACGGGAAGCCCGTCAAGGCCACCACCGCGAAGATCAACTCGGCCTTCGGCAACGGCGGCGGCCGCCTGCTCGTGCAGACCGTCGAGCAGAACACCGGCATCCGCATCGACCACTACGCCGAGATCGGCTTCGCCGGCTTCGTGGGCATCGTCGACTCCATCGGCGGCGTCGAGATGCACATCGACCAGGACGTCAAGGACAAGGACTCCGGCCTCGACCTCAAGGCCGGCGACCAGACCCTCAACGGCAAGCAGGCCCTGGCCTTCGTCCGCCAGCGCCACCAGATGGCCGACCAGGACCTCGGCCGGATGCGCAACCAGCAGAAGTTCCTCGGCGCCCTGGCCCACCAGGCCGCCTCCCCGGGCACCCTGCTCGACCCGTTCACCTTCTACCCGCTGGTCGACTCGGCGCTCGGCACCCTGATCGTCGACGACGACTGCGGGCTGACCGACCTCGGCTCGCTCTTCCTCGCGATGAAGGACGTCAACGGCGGCGGCGGCAAGACCATGACCGTCCCGATCGGCAACCCGGACTTCCACACCAAGACCGGCGAGTCCGCGGTGCTCTGGGACACCACCAAGTCCAAGCAGGTCTTCGACGCGTTCAGGAACGACACGGCGGTGCCGGACTTCAAGTGACCGACGGCCCGGCCGGCGGCCACCGCCCCGGCCGTGGCCGACCGGGCGGCGACCGACCAGGCGGCCGCTGACCCGGTGGCCGCTGACCCCGCCGTCAGGCCGCCGGCGGGGTCGGCAGCCGGTCGAGCGTGATGCCGAAGTGCTCGCGGTACGCGGCCAGCGCCCCGGCGTCGGTGAGCTGCTCCTCGGTGCGGGTGCCGTCGGGGGAGGTCCGGATCAGCCGGGTGCCGCTGAGGGTGGTCCGTCCGCCGTCCGGGGCGAGCATCGAGCAGGTGGTCGACCGGGTGAAGTGCGACTGCGGCGAGGTGGTCTGCCACCAGCAGGTCGGCCCGAAGTCGGCGAGCGGGTACGGGCGGGGGTCGAGCCGGTACTGCGGCACGCCGTCCAGCCGCACGTCCAGCTCGCCGTGGTCGCCGTACGGGACGAGCGCGACGGTGCCGAGCGGGTCGGCCTGGGCGGCGCGCTCGTCGAGGCGCAGCGGGCGCAGGGCGAAGCGGCCGAAGCCCACGTCGACCAGCCAGGGCTCGGCCAGGTCCACCCGCAGCGCCAGGTGGTCGAACGGCGGGCCGGGCCGCTCCCCGTCGAAGACCCGGGCGGCCAGCAGGCTCACCCGGTAGCCCAGCGATCGCAGCAACGAGGCGAAGGCGCCGTTGAGTTCGTAGCAGAAACCACCGCGCCGCCGGTCCACCAGCTTGGCCACCAGGGCGGCCGGCTCCAGCACCACCGGCTCGCCGAGGTGGATGCTCAGGTTCTCGAACGGGACCGTCCGCAGGTGGGCCGCCTGCAGCCGCGCCAGGCCCTCCACCGAGGGCGGCCCGGGCTCCGCCACCCCGATCCGCGCCAGGTACGCCGCCCGTACCGCCGGTGCCAGCCCGTCGTGCGCCTGCTTCTCGTCCATCCGCCCATTCCACCCGGGCGGCGGGGATCCGGCCATCGGTCTTTCGACCGAGGTCCTGTCCGGCCGGGCAGCGGGCCGGCCGGCCGGCACCCGGGCACGGCGAACGCAGTGGGAACACCACCGCCCCGGAGCGGGAGGCCGGCAGGTCCGGCTCCCCGCTCCGGGGCGGTGGTTCGGGGCGGCGGTTCGTCACCGGGCCCGGAGGGTGGTGACTACTCGACCACGCCGGACTTGGCGATGGTGATCTTGGCCGAGGTGCGGCCGCTCTGCGAGCCGAGGCTCTCGATCTTCTTCACGAGGTCCATGCCCTCGACGACCTCGCCGAAGACGACGTGCTTGCCGTCCAGCCAGTCGGTGACGATGGTGGTGATGAAGAACTGCGAGCCGTTGGTGTTGCGGCCGGCGTTGGCCATCGAGAGCAGGCCCGGGCGGTCGTGCTTCAGCTCGAAGTTCTCGTCCGCGAACTTCTCGCCGTAGATGCTCTTGCCACCGGTGCCGTTGTGGTTGGTGAAGTCACCGCCCTGCAGCATGAAGGCGGGGATCACACGGTGGAAGCCGGAGCCCTCGTAGCCGAAGCCGTTCTGGCCGGTGGCCAGCTCGCGGAAGTTGCGGGCGGTCTTCGGGACGACGTCGTCGAACAGCTTGAAGACGATACGGCCGGCCGGCTCGTCGTTGATGGTGATGTCGAAGAAAACGTTGGAACCCATGCAGGGATCATGGCACGAGCGGCAGGGCGCCGCGCGCCGCCCCCTCGGAGCCGGAGGTCGGGGCGGCGTGTTATCCGGGAATCGGGCACCCGCGGCGGGCGCTTGAACGAAGGCTTCGACGAAGAGTTCGACGCAGACGTCGACGCACACGGGAACGAGCGCTTCCGCGGGACACGGGGGATGACGGGGTGGGCGGCATGCGGATCGGGGAACTGGCCCGGCGGACGGGCGTGAGCGAGCGCTCGCTGCGGTACTACGAGCAGCAGGGCCTGCTGCTCGCCCACCGCACACCGGGCGGCCACCGGGAGTACCCGGAGGCGGCCGTGGACCGGGTGGTCCACATCCAGGAACTGTTCGCGGCCGGCCTGAACAGCCGCACCATCCAGAAGCTGCTGCCCTGCATGCGGGACGCCGACGGCGGGCCGAACGAGGTCGCCACGCCCCGACTGGTCGAGGAGCTCACGGCGCAGCGCGAGCGGATCGACCGGATGATCGCCGACCTGCTGCGCTCGCGGGACGTGCTGGACGAGGTGATCGCCGGCGCCTCGGGCCGCGCGAAGGCCGCATCGGAGGCGGAGGCGGCGGCTGAGGCGGCGGCTGAGGCGGCAGAGGCCGCGTAGCGCCTCCGCGCCCGGGGGGTGGGGTCAGGCCTTCAGTTTGCGCCAGACCCGCTCCAGGGCCTCGATGTCCGCCCGGTCCAGCCGCTCGGTGAAGACCGGCGCGAGGACGGCCCGCCGGGTGGCGTCGGCCTCGGCGAAGAGGGCGCGGCCCTGCTCGGTCAGCTCGATCTGCACCGAGCGCGCGTCCGAGGCGGAGGGCGCGCGGGAGACGAGTCCGCGCCCGGCCAGGGCGTCCACGACCCGGGAGACCTGGCTGCGGCTGAGCATCGTCTTGGCGCCGAGGTCGGAGGCGGCCACCGGCCCGGGTTGGCGGTTCAGCCAGAGCATCACCTCGAACCAGGAGAGCGGCAGCCCGTGCACCCGGGCGAGTTCCCGGTCGACCCGGGCGGCGAGCGTGGTCCCTGCCCAGACCAGGCCGTAGAAGGCGTGGTCCTGCTCCGACAGCGGGCCCAGGGTGAGATCGGCACGGTCCATGGCGTTCATCGTACCGAGGTTGCGTGCGTGTGCACACAGTATCGGCGGGGCGCCCCGGCCGCCCGCACCGACGGCCCGGGGGTGCCAGTAGCATCGGCCTCCAATCACCTTGAGGGGGGCGGGACATGGGACGGATCGGGGTCTATCTGGCACATCCGCGGCCGGGCAGCTTCAACCACGCGCTGTACCAAGCCGTGGTCGACGAGCTGCGCGGGCGCGGCTGCGAGGTCCGCGCGCACGACCTGTACGCCGACGGGTTCGCGCCGCTGCTCACCGCCGAGGAGACCGGCACGGTGACCGACGCCGGGGCCACCGCCGACTCCGGACTGGCCCTGCACCGCGCCGAGGTGGCCACCCTGGACGCGCTGGTGCTGATCCACCCGAACTGGTGGGGCATGCCGCCCGCCGTGCTGACCGGCTGGGTGCAGCGGGTGCTGGCCCCCGGCGTCGCGTACAAGCTCGGCACCGCCGACGGCGAGCCGACCGGACTGCTGCGGGCCGGCCGGGCCCTGGTGCTGAACACCTCCGACACCCCCGAGGCCCGCGAGCGCGAGGAGTTCGGCGACCCGCTGGAGCGGATCTGGACGGCCTGCGTGCTGCCGTACGTCGGGGTCGCCGACGTACGGCGGACGGTGTTCCGCACTGTCACCGACGCTTCCGCCGCCCAGCGCGCCGGATGGCTGCGGCAGGCGCGCGAGCAGGCGGCCGCGCTGCTCGACTGAGGCGTGCGGGCAGGCGCGCCGCTCGGCCGAGGCGCACGGGCAGGCCGCCGCGCTGCTCGGCCGAGCGCACGGGAAGGCGGGTCGCCACGCGCCCGGGGCGCGCCCCGGGCGCCCTCAGGCGCCGGGCGGGAAGTCGGTGCCGCGGCCGACCGCCGCCCAGTCCTCGGCTTCGGTGCGCGCGGCGTCCAGGTGGCCGAGGACCGCCTCCACGGCGTCGCTACCGAGCGCGAGCCGCAGCGGGGTCCGCTCGGCGTCCAGGGCGGCCAGGATCGCCTCGGCGGCCCTCGCCGGGTCGCCCGGCTGCTTGCCGTCGGAGTCCGGCAGGCCGGTGCGGACCGGCCCGACCACCGGCTCGTACGCGGCGATCGGGGTGGTGTGGGCGAGCGCGCCGCCGCCCGCGAAGCCGGTCCGGAACGCGCCCGGCTCGACGATCAACACCTTGATCCCGAAGCCCGCCACCTCCTGGGCCAGCGCCTCGGACAGCCCCTCCAGCGCGAACTTGGTGGCCGAGTAGGCGCCCACCCCGGGGAAGGAGAACCGCCCGCCCATGCTGCTCATCTGCACCACGGCGCCCGAGCCCTGGGCCCGCATGTGCGGCAGCACCGCCCGGGTGAGCGCGGCCGGGCCGAAGAAGTGCAGGTCCATGAGGTCCCGCAGCTCCCGGTCGGTGTACTCCTCGACGGCGCCGATCAGACCGCGCCCGGCATTGTTCACCAGGACGTCGATCCGGCCGAACCGGGACAGCGCCTCCTCGACGACGGCGGGGATCCGCTCCTGGTCGGTGACGTCCAGCCGGACGGGCAGGACCCGCCCCGGGTGGGCGGCCTCCAGCCCGGCCAGCGCCTCGGGCCGGCGGGCGGCGGCGACCACGGTGTCGCCGGCGGCGACGGCGGCCTCCGCGATAACCTGGCCGAAGCCCGAGTTGGCGCCGGTGATCAGCCAGATCCTGCCGGGGGTCTCCTGGGCGGTCATCCGCGTTCCTCCGTACCCGGCCGGGCGCGGGCCCGGCCGGTCAGGCCCCCGACGGGAGCTGCTTGGCGTGGGCGTGCACCCGGATGGCCGTCGCGATCTCGACCACGCCG
>NZ_JBEPAK010000247.1:0-10562 GCF_040298565.1 Kitasatospora sp. NPDC001539
GTGGGTGTTGGCGGCCCGGCCGACTTCCCGCTCCTCGCGCTTCTCGACAACGGGTGTCCACCGCGGGCAACGTCAAGTGCTGGGCTCGGCATGGCAATTACTTCTTCAACCTTTTCACCGCTCCCCTTGCTGAGATCATGACAGGTCGGCAATCCTGCTCCTGCCACGCCGCCACGGCCACCCCCACGGATCGAACGGCGTGTGAGCCGCCTGCCCGTCCCCCACGAAGGAGCAAGCATGCGCAAGGTCCTGATACGCGTCGCCGCCCTCGCTGCCGCGGTCACCGCCGTCGCCGCGCCCGCCGTACCGACCACGGCGGTGGCCGCTCAGGCACTGTCGTTCCGCCCGCTGAGCTACAACACCAACGGCTACAACTGGGGTGGTTACGCGGCCACCGGCAGCGGCTTCACCTCGGTCTCGGCGTCCTGGACCGAGCCGAACGCGGTCTGCAACTCCACCAACGACCTCTACGCCCCGTGGGTCGGCATCGACGGCTACGGCTCCTCCACCGTCGAGCAGACCGGGGTGGCGACCGACTGCTCCAGCGGCAGCCCGGTGAACCAGGCCTGGTACGAGATGTACCCGGCGAGCCCCGTCTACCTGAGCCTCAGCTCGTACCCGGTGTCCGCGGGCGACCACATCACCGCCTCGGTGACCTACGCCGGGAGCAGCCGGTACACCCTCAAGCTGACCGACTCCACGCGCGGCTGGACCTACAGCACCACCAAGTCCCTCTCCGCGCAGCGGACCAGCGCCGAGGTCATCATCGAGTCGCCGACCGGCTCCTACCCCAAGTTCGGCACCCTGAGCTTCACGTCGGCCACCGTCAACGGCAGTCCCCTCGGCTCCTACGGCCCGGTCGCCCTCGACCCCAGCGCCAACGGCGTCTACGAGGCCCGCACCAGTGCGCTCGGCTCCGGCGGCACCAGCTTCACCGACACCTACCTGCACCAGTAACCGCCCGGGTCGACGCCGAAGCGGCCCGCTCCCTGCGCCGGCAGGGGGCGGGCCGCTGGGCGTGCGGGCCGCTGGGCGAGCGGGGCCTCAGGGGGCGGGCCGCTGGGCGAGCGGGGTCTCAGGCCAGGTGGGCGGCGAGCAGCGGGGCGCAGGTGGCCGGGCGCTCCAGGAGCGGGAGGTGGCCGGTCTCCGCGAGCGTCTCCAGGCGGCAGTGGGGGACGGTGTCCCGCAGCAGTTCGGCGTTGCGGACGAAGGCGGGCATGTCCTCGTCGCCGAGGACGACCAGTGTCCGTGCCGTGATGCGGCGCAGGTCGTCCGCGGTGTGGCGGTGGGCGGTGAGGGTGTCCATCGCGCCGTTGCCCAGTTCGGCCCAGCTGTGCCGGGCGACCACCGATCGCAGGGCGGCCCGCAGTTCGGGGTGGCGCCGGGTGCCGGTGAAGATGTCGGGCGGGGACTGCATCCAGAGGTCGGCGAGCTGTTCGCCGGGCCCGACCATGCGGTGCAGCATCATCAGCTGGCGGTAGCGGACGCGGGCCGAGTCCTCGTTGGGCGTACCGGCCAGGGTGGGCGCGGCGAGTACCAGGCGGTCGACCAACGCGGTTTCCTGGCAGGCAAGTTGGATGGCCGACATGGAGCCGAAGGAGAGCCCGACCAGCCTCCGGGCGCCGGTCTCCTCCACCACCTCGGCCAGCTGCCCGGCCAGGGCGGTGAGCGGCAGCCCCGGGGGGAGCGGGGCGGAGCCGCCGTGGCCGGGCAGGTCGACGCCGATGTGGGTCCAGCCGGGGAGGCGGTCCCACAGCGGTTGCCAGGTGGTGGAGTCCATCGTGTAGCCGTGGAGCCAGAGGACGGCGGGGCCGTCACCGTGGCGGTGCAGGTGCAGGCCCTCAGGCATGACGCCCTCCGGAGAAGTCGGTGCAGAAGGAACGGAAGGCGAGCACCGGCTCGTCCCGGGCGTCGTAGCGCGGCGCCATGTCGTGGTCCAGGTGCTCCCAGACGACCTTGTCCTCGGCGAGCGCCTTCTCGCTGCCGCCGAGCAGGGCGGGCAGCGCGGCCCGCTGGTCCTCCCGCACGCCGATGGCGACCCGGGCGACGCAGCCGCCGTCCGCCGTCGGCACCGAGCCGGTGACGATCACCTGCCGTTCCGCCTCCGGGCCGAACTCGGTGACCACGACGTTGGGGCTGAACGCCTGGGCGTGGAAGCGCGGCTTGTAGTCCCACCGGACGCGGCCGGTGCGGACGGCCTCCCAGCGGATCTCCTCGAGCGTGCGGGCGTCCTGCCAGGGCGAGGTCTGCATCAGGAACCTGCCCTCGATGACCAGTTCGCCGGCCTCCCCGACGCGCGTGGCCATCCCCTGGTTTCCGGGCACCCCGTGGACGGCCTTGAAGTGGTCGGGGTCGAAGGCGTTCTCCACCACGTACTCGGACGGGACGCCCACCGGCAGGCTGACGGCCGCGACCAGGGGGTACTCGCCCGCCCAACCGGCGACCGCCCGCTCGAAGCCGCGGTCGCCGTCCGGGTCGTCCGAGAGCCGGACGAACAGCGCGTCGCCCCATTCCAGCACCCGGTGCTCGGCGACCGACCAGTGCTTGGACGGGTCGCCCAGGCCGATCCGCTTGCCGTGGAACGGGCAGACCACGCAGTCGCCCTCGCGCCGGCCCCCGTAGCCCAGGTGGGCGCCGCGGTGCGGGCAGGAGGCGTCCAGGACGCGGACCCGCTCCCCCTCGCGGACGGCGATCAGGCGGCGCGGGCCGACCGCCAACGGAGTGATCTCGTCGGTCAGTTCGGAGCGGAAGGCCAGCAGGTACCAGCCGTGGTGCACGGACATCGGACTCACGTTCGTCGAAGGGCCTTGAGGACTTGTTCCGCGGCGCGCTCGCCGCTCTCCAGGGCGCCGTGGACCCAGGGCAGCCGCTCGCCCGTCACGGTCGCCTCGCCGGCGAAGAACAGCGTGCCGTCCACCGGCTCCGCCCACTGCCGGGCGGCGTCCTCCAGCCCGGCCCGGGGTGCGGTGAACGCGCCACCGGCGTACCGGTCCCGGCCCCAGTCGGCGACGGTCAGGCCGAGGACGGCGGCGTCCGCGGTCCAGGGCAGCGCGGTGGCCAGCAGGGCCGCCAGGCCCGCCCGGTCGCCGGCGGCCGCGCGCAGTTCGGCGGCGGCGCCGGCCTTGGCGACGAGCAGCACCTCCGGTCGGCCGGCGGCGCAGCGGGTGAAGCCGCTGCGGCCGTCCACGTCGAAGACGATCATCGTGTCGGGCGCGGGCCGGTCCAGGGTCACGACGGCGCAGTAGCCGTCGCCCGACGGCAACTGAGCGGCGGCCGTCAGCTTGTCGGCGGGCAGCCCGGCGATCCCGCCCACGGCGGCGGGCGGGACGGTGAGCACCGCGGCCCGGGCGGCGGCCGTCCCGGTGCCCGTCTCCACGGTGACCCGCCCGGGCCGGTACGCCAGCTCCCGGACCGGCACGCCGAGCCGCACGTCCAGGCCCTCGGCCAGCCGCTCGGGCAGCCGGGCGAAGCCGCCCTCGACGGCGAACTCGCCCTCGCCCGCCGTGTCCCCGGCATGCGCCCCGGCGATGCCGGCGGCGCTCAACTCCTCCGGCTCGGCGGCCCAGTTCTGCCGGAACCACTCGCCGGCCGCCGCGGCCTCCGGGCCGGTGCTGCCGTGGGCCCGCAGCCAGGTGCCGACGGACAGGCCGGTGACGCCGGGCGCGCGCTGCAGCATGGCCTCCAGCTGCCAGGGCGCCCGGCGGCCGAAGCTCAGCAGGCCCATCTCCCGGTGGGCACCGTCCTCGACGATCCGGGCGGTGACCCGGCGCGGCACGGCGGCCGTCCGGTCCGGTCCGACCAGCTCGTGCACCGGGTTGTGCTCCCCGTGCACCACCTGGGCGCCGAGCTCCAGCGGCGGACCGCCGTCGGCGGGGTGGAAGGTGTGGATCCGGCCGCCGAGCCGCTCCCTGGCCTCCAGCACCACGACGCGCAGCCCCGAGCGGGACAGCAGGCGGGCGCAGTTCAGGCCGGACGCCCCGGCGCCCACCACGATCACGTCGTACCCGGTCACAGTTCTCCCCCGAGGTCGTTCGGCCGTCCCCCGACGCCGACCGGCCGGCCCCCGAGGTCGACCGGGAAGGCCCGAAGCCGCCGCGGCACCAGGCACTGGTCCCAGTCGGGCGCACCCGACGGGCCGCGCAGCGCCGGGAACCGGCCGACCAGGCGCGGCAGCAGCAGCGCGGCGGTCTGCCGCACGAGCGGCGCGGCCAGGCAGAAGTGCGGGCCGCCGCCGAAGCCCAGGTGCGGGTTGGGGCTGCGGTCCAGGCGCAGCGCGTCCGGGTCGGCGAAGACCTCCGGGTCGCGGTTGGCGGCGGTGAGCACCGCGAGGACCCGCGCGCCGGGCGGCAGCACGCCGCCGTCGAGCGCGACCCGGTCGGTGGTGACCCGGGCGGTGAACGGGATCGGCGCCTCCAGCCGCAGCAGCTCGTCCACCGCGAGCCGGGCGGCGTCCTCGTCGGCCCCGGCGAGCGAGGCGACGGCCGTGCGGTCGGGCAGCAGCAGGTGCAGGGCGTTGCCGATGAACTCGGCGAGCGGCTGCCAGCCGCCGATCACCGCGAGGTTGAGGATGCCGAGCATCTCGGCACGGCTCAGCCGGTCGTCGGCGGCCAGCGCGGTCAGCGGCACCCGGACGCCCGCGGCGGTGACCCGGGCGGTGTGCCCGTCCAGGTAGTGGGTGAGCGCGCCGGCCGCGCTGCGCCCGAGGGCGGCGCGGGCCGGCGGCACCATCGGGTCGAGGTTGACGGAGGCGGCGCGGGCGAGGGCCTCGAACCGCTTCAGTTCGCCCGCGGGCAGCCCGAAGAGCCGGGCGTACACGGCGGTGGCGAGCGGTCGGCCGAGGTCGGCGACGGCGTCGACCCGGCCGCCCGGCGGCAGCCGGTCGAGCAGGGCGTCCACGTCGGCGGCGAGCCCCTCGGCCAGCGGGCGGACGGCCGCCGGCCCCAGCAGCAGCGCCCCGGGGGCCCGGAGCCGGTGGTGGTCCGGCGGGTCGGTGGTGAGCATGGACGGCGGCAGGGCGTCGTCGCGGGCGCGCTCGCGCTGGCCCTGCGCGGCGGAGAAGCGCGGGTCGCGCAGCACCGTCGCGCAGTCGGCGTGCGCGGTGACCAGCCAGAGCCCGGACGCGGCGTCGTGGTGGACCGGGTCGTTGGCCCGCAGCCACCGGTACGCCGGGTGGGGGTTCGCCCGCCCGGCCGGGGCGAAGGGGTGGATCAGGTGCTCGGGCAGACGCACCGGCGCCGTCGTCATGTCCAACTCCGAGAGGGTCTCAGCGGACCCGCGGTCCGCGCCAGCGGAAGGAGAAGGCGGTCAGCACCAGCCCGGCCAGCGACCAGGCGACGAGGACCATCGCGATGTGCCCCAGCTCCCAGTTCCCGGCCGGTTCCACGGCGGTGAAGGAGTCCGGCAGGAAGACCGAGCGGAAGCCCTGGGCCATCCACTTGACCGGGAAGAACGCGGCCACCGTCTGCATCCAGGCCGGGAGTTGGCCGAACGGGAAGAACACGCCGGAGATGAACTGCAGCACCATGAACACCGGGGTGACGATCGCCGCCGCCGACCGGCTGTTGGGGATCAGCGCCGAGTAGGCGGCGCCGGCCATCGCGCAGGCGACGGTGCCGAGCGCCAGGTCCCAGCCGAGGGTGAACCAGCGCTCCGGGGTGCTGGGCAGCGGCAGCCCGAACAGGGCCAGCGCGATGCCGATCAGCAGCACCGCCTCCAGGGCGGTGGTGACGATGACCCGCACCAGCTTGCCGACGAAGTACGCCGACTTGGGCATCGGCGTCATCGCGAGCCGGCGGACCGTACCGGTGTCGCGTTCGATCGCGATGTTGATCGCCAGGCCGGAGAAGGCGGTGCTCATCACCCCGGCCGCGATGATGCCGGCCATGAAGACCTGCTTGAGGTCGGTGTCGGTGCCGGCCACCTTGCCGGAGAAGATCGAGCCGAAGACGACCAGCAGGATCACCGGGAACATCAGTGTGAAGACCAGCGACTGCTTGTTCCGGAAGAACGCCCGCAGCTCGACCTTGGAGCGGGCCGCGCCGGCCCGCCAGATGCCGGGCATCCGGGCGGCGCGGCGGGGCGGGGCGGTGGTCGCGGCGCCGGCGGCGGTCGCGGTGGGTTGGGTGAGGGTCATCGCTTGCCCGCCTCGTGGGTGATGCTCTGGCTGGTGTCGGCCCCGCGGTCGGTGCCGTCGGCGTTCTCCCGGATCAGGTCCAGGTAGACGTCCTCCAGGGTCGGCCGGTGCACCCGCAGCTCGGGCAGCTCGCCGACGCCTGCCTGGTGCGCCCACGGGACCAGCACCGCGAGCAGCGCGGTCGGGGCGTGGGTGGCGATCCGGAGCAGACCGTCCGCGCCCACCGGGGCCGGCTGGGCCCCGGTTGGCAGCGACGGCAGTGGACGGCCGGCCAGCTCCGGCGGAATCCGGAAGGAGACCGTGGTCGGAGTCTGCGAACGGCCGCCGAACTCGGCCAGCGGCCCGCACTGGACCACTCGGCCGGCGACGATCACCGCGGCGCGCTGGGCCAGCGCCTCGGCCTCGTCCAGGTAGTGCGTGGTGAGCACGGTGGTGCGACCGCGCTCGGAGAAGTAGCGGACCAGGTCCCAGGCCTCCCGGCGAGCCACCGGGTCCAACCCGGTGGTGGGTTCGTCCAGGAAGATCAGGTCCGGGTCGCCGACGATGCCGACCGCGACGTCGAGTCGGCGGGCCTGGCCCCCGGAGAGGTCCGTGCTCTGCTTCTTCTCGTGCTTGCCCAGCCCGACCATGTCGATGACCTGGCCGACGGGCAGCGGGTTCGGGTAGAACGCCGCGAAGTGCTCGACCACCTCACGGACGGTCAGGTCCGAGTAGGCGCCGGTGGTCTGCGGGACCACCCCGATCCTGGCGCGCCACTCACGCCGGTCCTCGGCTGGGTCGCAGCCGAGGACCCGCACGTCACCGCCGGTTCGCTGGCGGACCCCTTCCAGGATTTCGACGGTCGTCGTCTTGCCCGCGCCGTTCGGCCCGAGCAGGGCGAAGACCTCACCCTGGTGGATGTCCAGATCCAGACCCTGGACCGCGTGCCAGTCGCCGTAGCTCTTGCGCAGGCCGCGGACTGAGACGGGGTGGTCCCCGACGGCAGTCGCCACTGTGGATCGCTCCTTGGTGGGGTGTTCAGGCCGACCTGGTCCTCAGGTCGGCCGGCCGGGCACCTTGCCCGGCGGGCGGGTTTCCCGGCTGGATCAGGTGCAGCAGCAGCACGGGCAGCAGCAGGAGTTGCCACCGGCCGCGATGTCCGACAGGTCGCCCTCGCTCAGCTCGGCGGTGTCGATCTGCGGGGTCTCCGGGATGTGGAACTCGTAGCGACCGGTCGCCAGACCGATCTCGTACAGCTCCACCTGCACCTCGAGGTTGCCCTCCTGCTCGCCCTCGGCGGCAGTCTGGACGATGACGATCTCGGCGTCGGCCGGGAGCTCCAGGCCGGCCTCGGCGAGGGCGGCACGGGCGTCGGTACGCAGGCGGGCCGCGTACTCCTCGCTCGACCAGGCGCTGATCAGGGCGCGGGTGTAGCCGTTGACGAACTCGGCCCGCTTCCTCTGGTCCAAAGCCATGAGAATGTTCCTTTTCTCGGGATTCCGGTTTGCCGGCGGTTCCCGTGCTCCGTGCCCGGTACTCGTGCCCGGCGCTTCCCGGCGCCGCCGACAAATGAAGAATGACACGGCCGCAATTGGCCGCCAAGACCTCACTTCCGGTGCCCGGACTAAGTATTGAGCACATGCGGCCGGTGCGGTAGATTTCAGCCGTCACGCGCCCTTGAATACGCATCAGAATACGTATCGGAATACGCATCGGAATGCGGACGGGATACGTACCGGAAATGCGTACGTACGCATTCGGCGGGCGCGTACGCATTCCGGAAGTCCCGGGTGAGCATCGAGAGGAATCACGGGGGTGGTCCGCACCGTGCCTACGCACACCGTCCCGCCAGGCCCAGCCGACGACGTCGACATGGCGCTGATGAGGGAGTCGCCGCTCGACTTCATCACCGGCCTGGCCCGCACCTACGGCGACATCACCCGCCACCGGGCCGACGGCGAGACCGTCTACCTGCTCAACCGGCCCGAGTACGCCCGGCACGTGCTGAAGGACAACGGCGCCAACTACACCAAGGAGGGCACCCCGGACGACGCCATGCTGCGTCCGCTGCTCGGCAACGGGCTGCTGACCAGCAACGGCGCCGACTGGGCCCGCCAACGGCACCTGACCGCGCCCGCGTTCCGCCCCAGCGCGGTCCGCACCTTCGACCGGATCGTCACCGACGCGACCGCCGGGATGCTGGAGCGCTGGCGCCCGTCCGTCGAGGCCGGCACCCCGCTGGAGATCGACCAGCACCTCACCGCGCTGACCCTGGGCATCCTCACCCACGCCATCCTCGGCGCCGACATCGACGGCATCGGCGAGGGCTTCGGCCGAGCCGTCGACGCCGTCAACCGCTGCATCGGCCACTACGTACCGAGCCCCGACCCCGACCCGGCCGACACCGCCCGCCGCTACGCCGACTTCGGCCGCGCCCGGGTCTTCCTCGACACCGTCACCCGCACGCTGATCGCCGCCCGCCGCGCGGGCGGCAGCAGCACGGCGGGCGGCGACCTGCTGGACACCATGATGTCCACCGACCACCTGGTCTCCGACGCCGACCTGCGCGACCAGGTGCTGACCATCGTGATGGCCGGCCACGAGACCACCGCCAAGTCCCTGACCTGGACGCTCTACCTGCTCGACCGCCACCCCGAGGAGCTGGCCAAGGTCCGCGAGGAGGTCGACCGGGTGCTCGGCGGCCGCCCGCCGACCGCGGCCGACCTCCAGGACCTCCCGGCCTGCCGGCGGGCGGTCCAGGAGGCCATGCGGCTCTACCCGCCGGTCTGGCTGATCTCCCGCCGGGCGGTCGGGCCCGACGTCATCGGCGGGTACGACGTCGAGTCCGGCACCCTGGTGTGCGTCAGCCAGTGGGTGCTGCACCGCCACCCCGACCACTGGGACGAGCCGGACGCCTACCGCCCGGACCGCTTCGACGGCGCCGTGCTGCCCAGCCACCTCTACCTGCCGTTCGGCGGCGGGGACCGGATCTGCGTCGGACAGCACTTCGCGATGCTGGAGGCCGTCCTGGTGCTCGCCTCCCTGCTCCAGTCGGTCCGGCTGGAGCTCGTCGAGGGCTTCCCGGTCGAACCCGAGGCGCTCGTCACCCTCCGCCCCAAGCACGGCATGACGATGATCGCGAGGCCCCGATGACCACCACCGTCCGTCCGCTCGGCGGCTCGTACGACCCGGCGCGCACCACCGGCGGCGGGCTGGCCGCCGAACTCGACCGGCTGGAGGCGCAGGCCGCGCTCTCCTTCCCCGAGGAGCTGCGCATCCTGCGCGAGCTCGGCCTGCCCGGCGGCACCCCGGACGGCGGCACCGCACCCCGGGCCGGCTCCGTGCCCCGGTCCGGCACCGCACCCCAGGCCGACCCCGCGCCGCAGGCCGACCCCGCACCCCGGCCCGGCACCGTGCTCGAACTCGGCGCCGGCCCGGGCGCGGTGACCCGCCGGCTGCGCGCCGCGCTGCCCGCCGGCACCACCCTGATCGCCGCCGACATCGACGGCGACCTGCTCGCCCACGCGGCCGGCCCCGGCGTGACCCTGCTGGTCGCCGACGGCGCCGACCTGCCGCTGCCGGACGCCTGCGTGGACTTCGTCCTGCTCCGCTACGTCCTCCAGCACGTCCCGGACCCGGTCGCCGTGCTCGCCGAGGTCCGCCGGGTGCTGCGCCCCGGCGGCACGGTCGCCTGCACCGAGGTCGACTCCGCGCTCTGGGGCGCCGCCGAGCCCTCCTACCCCGAACTCGCCGGGGTGCACGCCAAGATGGCCGCCGCCCAGCGCGCCGACGGCGGCGACCGGTCGATCGGCCGCCGGCTCCCCCGGCTGCTGCGCGCGGCCGGCTTCGAGCAGGTCGTGCTGCGCCCGTTCGCCACCACCAACGACGACCACCCCACCGACGCCTTCGCCCCGCAGCTCGGCCCGCAGCGGCTGGAGCCGCTGGTGGCCCGGGGCCTCCTCTCCCTGGCCGACCTCGCCCTCGCCGCGGACCGCTGGAACCGCTTCCGGTCGGACCCCGACGCCTGGGTGATGCTCCTCGGCCTCACCGTCGCCGCGACCGCACCCGCGGGCCGCGGACCGCAGGAAACCGTCCGAGAACAGCACTGACGAGCAGCACCGAAAGGAAGAACCGTGCACCCCAAGGTCAAGATCTTCATCACCATCTTCTGCTACATCAGCGCGGTGGCCGGCCTGATCACCGCCGTGATGGACGCCAGTCACAAGCCCGCCCAGACCACCGACGCGGTCGTCGCCGGCGTGCTCGGCGTCGCCTTCCTGCTGGGCGGCCTGGCGCTGACCCGGAAGCCGCGCTACTGACGGCTCCGGCAGTGACACCCTTACGGCGCGAGGCGCACTGGCGGCGGTGACGCCGGTGTTCGGGGTGGTCACGGTGCGACTCCGTTCACGGGAAGGCCCAGCTCCTCGGGCAGGCCGAGGGCGATGTTCAT
>NZ_JBEPAK010000248.1:0-10437 GCF_040298565.1 Kitasatospora sp. NPDC001539
GCCGCCGCGGTGCGTACCCCGCCGCTGTTGCCCCCGCGGCCCCCGGGGGGTGGGCCCCCCCCCCCCCGGGGCGCGTGCACCTTTACAAACGCCGGGGCCCCCCCCCACCCCCGGGGGGGGCCCCCCTTCTCGTCGCTGTCCTCGGCGTCCGGCCCGCCTCCAGGGCGCTTCCGGCCGCCCGGGTCGGGTTTCCGCGTCAGATCTCGCCGCGCAGCTTGGCCAGCGCCTCGGCGAGGATCGCCTCGCCGTCGGCGTCGGTGCGCCGCTCGCGGACGTAGGCGAGGTGGGTCTTGTACGGCTCGTTGCGCGAGGGCGCCGGCGGGTTGTCCTCGTCCTGCCCGGCCGGGAAGCCGCAGCGCGGGCAGTCCCAGGTGTCCGGGATCACGGCGTCGGCGGCGAAGCTGGGCCGGGTCTCGTGCTTGTTGGCGCACCAGAAGGAGATCCGGTTGCGCGGGGCGGACTCGCCGCGCTCCGCCTCCCCCATCGGGCCGGCCCCGACCCTGCTGCCACGGATGGCGTTGCCACTTGCCACGGTCTGACTCCCTGCGTGCTGGTGCGCCGACCCGCCGCGGTGCGCGTCGGTGGCGAAAGTCGTCCTAGTGTAAGCAGGAGTTAAGGATCAGCCACCATCGCCTCCGCCCCCGACCGTCCCAGGATAGGCGCTCGGGCGACGGGGCGTCAGGGTTGCGTCAGCTCTGGTACTTGAGGACCAGGCCCAGCACGATGATGCAGGCGAACCAGCCGAGGCCGACCACGATGGTGATGCGGTCCAGGTTGCGCTCGGCCACCGCCGAGCCCCCACCGGTCGACATCGCGCCACCGCCGAACATGTCCGACAGGCCGCCGCCCTTCCCCTTGTGCAGCAGCACCAGCAGGATCATCAGCAGACTGAAGATGATCAGGGCAATCGAGAACCCGAGAACCACGACGGGACCAACTCTCTCGTATCTTCGGCGAAGGGGCCGGGCCGCGTACGGCGGTCCGGCCCCAAAGCCTACGTTGCTGCGGCGGCGTTAGCCTACTGCCTGCTCACGGTAGCGCACGATCTTGACGAACTCGTCGGCGTCCAGCGAGGCACCGCCGATCAGGCCGCCGTCGATGTCGGGCTTGGCCATCAGGCCGGCCGCGCTCGACGACTTCACCGAACCGCCGTACAGCACGCGGACCTTGTCGGCCAGCTCGGCGTCGTACAGCTCGGCGATCCGCCGGCGGATGGCCGCGCAGACCTCCTGGGCGTCCTCCGGGGTGGCCACCTCGCCGGTGCCGATCGCCCAGACCGGCTCGTACGCGACCACGATCGACTCGGCCTGGGCCGCCGGGACGCCCTCCAGGGCGCCGTCCAGCTGGGCCAGGGTGTACTCGACGTGGGTGCCGGCCTTGCGGACGTCCAGCGGCTCGCCGATGCACAGGATCGGGGTGACCCCGGCCCGGTAGGCGGCCTTCACCTTGGCGTTGACGATCTCCTCGTTCTCGCCGTGGTACTGGCGGCGCTCCGAGTGGCCGATCACCACGTAGCTGCACTGCAGCTTGGCCAGCATCGGGCCGGAGACCTCGCCGGTGTAGGCGCCGCCGTCGTGCTGCGAGATGTCCTGCGCGCCGTACTTGATCTTCAGCTTGTCGCCGAAGACCAGGGTCTGCACCGACCGCAGGTCGGTGAACGGCACCAGGACGGCGACCTCGACGGCCTCGTAGTCCTTGTCGGCCAGCGCGAAGGCCAGCTTCTGGGTGTGCTGGATGGCCTCGAGGTGGTTGAGGTTCATCTTCCAGTTGCCCGCCATCAGCGGGAGACGCTCGGTCATGTGTTTCAGTCCTCCAGAGCGGCGAGACCGGGGAGGGTCTTGCCCTCCAGGTACTCGAGGCTCGCGCCGCCGCCGGTCGAGATGTGCCCGAACTTCTTCTCGTCGAAGCCCAGGATGCGGACGGCCGCGGCGGAGTCGCCGCCGCCGACCACGGTGAACGCGCCGCTGTCGACCAGGGCCTGCGCGACGGCCTTGGTGCCGTTGGCGTAGTCCGGGTGCTCGAAGACGCCCATCGGCCCGTTCCAGAAGACGGTGCCCGCGTCGGCCAGCTTCGCCGCGTACAGCTCGCGGGTCTTCGGGCCGATGTCCAGGCCCTCCTGGTCGGCCGGGATCGCGTCGACGGCGACGGTGTCGGGGTTCGCCGGGGTCTTGCCCTTGAGGTCCGGGAACTCGGAGGACACCAGGACGTCCACCGGCAGGACGAACTCGACCCCGCGCTGCTCGGCCTCGGCCAGGTAGCCCATGACGGTCGGGATCTGGTCCTCCTGCAGCAGCGAGATGCCGACCTCGTGGCCCTTGGCCTTGAGGAAGGTGTACGCCATGCCGCCGCCGATCAGGATCCGGTCGGCCTTCTTCAGCAGGTTGTCGATCACGCCGAGCTTGTCGGAGACCTTGGCCCCGCCCAGCACGACGACGTACGGACGCGCGACGTCCTCGGTGAGCTTCTTCAGCACGCCGACCTCGGTGGCGATCAGGTCGCCGGCCGCGTGCGGCAGCAGCTTCGGCAGGTCGTACACCGAGGCGTGCTTGCGGTGCACGGCGCCGAAGCCGTCACCGACGTAGAGGTCGGCCAGGGCGGCCAGCTGCTCGGCGAACGCCGTGCGCTCGGCGTCGTCCTTGCTGGTCTCACCGGCGTTGAAGCGCAGGTTCTCCAGCAGCGCGACCTCGCCGTCGGCCAGCGCGGCCACGGTGGCGGCGGCGCTCTCGCCCACGGTGTCGGTCGCGAAGGCGACGTCCTTGCCGAGGATCTCGCCCAGGCGCTTGGCCGCGGGGGCGAGCGAGTACTGCGGGTCCGGCGCGCCCTTGGGACGGCCGAGGTGGGAGGCGACGACGACCCTGGCGCCGCGCTCGACGAGCTTGGCGATGGTCGGCGCGACGGCGCGGATCCGGCCGTCGTCGGTGATCGTCTCGCCGTCCAGCGGAACGTTCAGGTCGGCACGCACGAAGACGCGCTTGCCGGCGACGTCCAGGTCTTCGATGGTCTTCACTGGTTCTTCGGTCTCCTGGGGAGAGGGTTGATGCGCAGAGGCGGCACGGCGCAGGGGCCGCCTGAGGAGTCCAGGTACGCAGAGCGAGGGCCCGGTCGGCTCCGTTTCGCCGTCCGGGCCCTCGCCCCTACCTCACGTCAGCTCCCACCGTGTCAGAGCTGCCCACCGACGAGGGTGACCAGGTCGACGACGCGGTTCGAGTAGCCCCACTCGTTGTCGTACCAGCCGAGCACCTTGACCTGGTTGCCCTGGACCATGGTCAGGCTGGAGTCGAAGATGCAGGAGGCCGGGTCGTTGACGATGTCCGAGGAGACGATCGGGTCCTCGGTGTAGGCCAGGATGCCCTTGAGCGGGCCCTCCTGCGCGGCCTTCTGGAAGGCCGCGTTGACCTCGTCCTTGGTGACCTCGCGCTCCAGGGTGACGACCAGGTCGGTGATGGAGCCGGTCGGGACGGGGACGCGCAGCGAGGTGCCGTCCAGCTTGCCCTTCAGCTCCGGCAGGACCAGGGCGGTCGCCTTGGCGGCGCCGGTGGAGGTCGGGATGATGTTCTGCGACGCGGCGCGGGCGCGGCGCAGGTCCTTGTGCGGGAAGTCCAGGGTCACCTGGTCGTTGGTGAACGCGTGGACGGTGGTCATCAGGCCCTTGACGATGCCGAAGCTCTCGTTCAGCACCTTGGCCATCGGCGCCACGCAGTTGGTGGTGCAGGAGGCGTTGGAGATGACGTGGTGGTTGGCGGCGTCGTACTTGTCGTCGTTGACACCCAGGACGATGGTGACGTCCTCGTCGGTGGCGGGCGCCGAGATGATGACCTTCTTGGCGCCGGCGGTGAGGTGCTTCTTCGCGGCCTCGGCCTTGGTGAAGATGCCGGTGGACTCGACGACGATGTCGGCGCCCAGCTCGGCCCACGGCAGGTTGGCGGGGTCACGCTCGGCGGTCACCTTGAAGGTGTGGCCGTCGACGGTGATGCTGTCCTCGGTGTGCGAGACCTCGCCCGGGAAGGTGCCCAGGGTGGTGTCGTACTTCAGCAGGTGAGCCAGGGTCTTCGTGTCGGTGAGGTCGTTGACACCGACGATCTCGATGTCCGCGCCCTGGGCCTTGACCGCGCGGAAGAAGTTGCGGCCGATGCGGCCGAAGCCGTTGATGCCTACCCGGATCGTCACGAACCGATCTCCTCGTTAGGTACGCCGGCGCGAGGCCGACGGGGGTGAGATTTGGGAAGTCCCCGACCGCCTACGACCCTACCCCTCCGGACGCTGGGAGGGCACATCGCGCCACCTCCTGAGACGTGGCGTGGCGTGCCGCAAACCCGATTTCAGGCCGTCCCGCCTTGGGCCGGAGGGCACTTGACCTCCGGGGCAGTGGTCTCTACCAATCCCGCCGTCGGGCCCGGCCCGGGAACGCCGGCGGCCGGCGCCCCCACCCGGGCGCCGGCCGCATCGCGATCACGCAGCGTGTTCAGTTCATCGCCATCTCGTCGGTCAGGTTGGCCTCGGTGCTCGGCAGGCCCAGCTCGGCGGCGCGCTTGTCGGCCATCGCCAGCAGGCGGCGGATCCGGCCGGCCACCGCGTCCTTGGTCAGCGGCGGGTCGGCGAGCGCGCCCAGCTCCTCCAGCGAGGCCTGCTTGTGCTGCATCCGCAGCTGGCCGGCCGCGGCCAGGTGCTCCGGCACCTCGTCGCCGAGGATCTCCAGCGCGCGGGCGACCCGGGCGCCGGCCGCCACCGCGGCCCGGGCCGAGCGGCGCAGGTTGGCGTCGTCGAAGTTGGCCAGGCGGTTGGCGGTGGCCCGGACCTCGCGCCGCATCCGGCGCTCCTCCCAGGCGAGCACCGACTCGTGCGCTCCCAGCCGGGTCAGCAGCGCGCCGATCGCGTCGCCGTCGCGGATCACCACCCGGTCCACCCCGCGCACCTCGCGGGCCTTGGCCGGGATGCCGAGCCGGCGGGCCGCACCGACCAGGGCGAGCGCCGCCTCGGAGCCGGGGCAGGTGATCTCCAGCGAGGAGGAACGGCCCGGCTCGGTGAGCGAGCCGTGCGCCAGGAACGCCCCGCGCCAGGCGGCCTCGGCGTCGCAGGTGGCCCCGGAGACGACCGCCGGGGGCAGGCCGCGGATCGGGCGCCCGCGCCCGTCCACCAGGCCCGTCTGGCGCGCGAGCAGCTCGCCGTCCTTGACGACCCGCACGACGAAGCGGCTGCCGCGGCGCAGCCCGCCGGGGGCCATCACCACGAGGTCGGAGGAGTGCCCGAAGATCTCCAGGAGGTCCTTGCGCAGCCGCCGTGCCGCCGACCCGGTGTCCAGCTCCGCCTCGATCACGATGCGGCCGCTCACGATGTGCAGTCCGCCCGCGAACCGCAGGATCGCCGACACCTCAGCCTTGCGACAGCAGGCCCGGGTGACCGGGAGCCGGCTGATCTCGTCCTTCACCGCTGGAGTCATCGCCATGGCCCGATCCTTCCATGTGTCCGGAAAATCCGGTCGTACGCGGCCGCCAACAGCTCCGGGTCGTGTCGCGGGGTGCCGTCGGTGCGGGCCACCGCACCGAGCACCAGAGCGGCGCCCATCCGTTCGGCGGCCTTCTCCAGACCGGCCAGGTCCGCCTGTCCGAAGGCGCCGCCGGTGACGGCGCGCTCGTCCACCAGGATCGCATCCACGGCGAGCTCCGGAGCGTGGTCGGCGATGACCTCCAGGTGACGCTGCGGGGTGAAGCCCTCGGTCTCGCCGGGCTGCGGGGCGAGGTTGAGGGTGAGCAGCCGGCGCGCACGGGTCTCGACCAGCGCCTTCGCCAGCTCGGGCACCAGGAGGTGCGGCAGCACGCTGGTGAACCACGAGCCGGGTCCGAGCACCACCCAGTCCGCCTCGCGCACCGCCGTGACCGCCTCCGGGACGGCCGGCGGCTCGTCCGGCAGCAGCCGGATCGACTGCACGGTGCCGGGCGTGGCGGCCACGTTGGCCTGGCCGCGGACGGCGGACACCTCGCCGGGGCGCGCCGGGTCGTGGCCGCGCACGCTGGCCTCGATGTCGAGCGGCACCGCGGACATCGGCAGCACCCGGCCCTGGACGTTCAGCAGCCGGCCGACCCAGTCCAGTGCCGCCACCGGGTCGCCGAGCTTCTCCCACAGGGCCACGATCAGCAGGTTGCCGACCGCATGGCCGCCCAGCTCGCCGTTGCCGGTGAAGCGCTGCTGGATCACCTCGGACCAGGTGCGGCCCCAGTCGTCGTCCCCGCACAGCGCGGCCAGCGCCTTGCGCAGGTCCCCGGGCGGCAGCACGCCCAGCTCCTCGCGCAGCCGGCCGCTCGAGCCGCCGTCGTCGGCGACGGTGACCACGGCGGTGAGGTCGCTGGTGAGCCGGCGCAGCGCCGACAGCGAGGCGGACAGGCCCTGGCCGCCGCCGAGCGCGGTGATCCGGGGTGCCGGATTGGCCCGGGCGGGACTGCTGCGCGGACGGCCCGGCAGCGGGCTGCCCGCCCGTTCGCCGGACCTGCTCTGCGGCTGCCGCCCGGGCACGTATCCCGCCACACTCACCTCGCGTTCCTCGGCCCCGCCACCCGGCTCCGCCGGGGGGCCGGCAGGGAGGCGGCGGTTACTCCCGTCCCATGTCACGGTGGACGAGCACCGTCTCGACTCCGTCGGCGATGAGACGCTTGGTCAGACGCTCGGACATGGCGACGCTCCGGTGCTTGCCACCGGTGCAGCCTACGGCAAGCGTCATGTAGCGCTTCCCCTCGCGGCGGTAGCCCTCGGTAACGATCCGGAGCAGCTCGGCGTAGCCGTTCAGGAACTCGTTGGCGCCGGGCTGCTGGAAGACGTAGTCGGCGACGTCCGCGTCGGTGCCGGTACGGGCCCGCAGCTCGGGCACCCAGTGCGGGTTGGGCAGGAAGCGGCAGTCCACCACGAGGTCGGCGTCGACCGGCAGGCCGTACTTGAAGCCGAAGGACATCACGGTGGCGCGCAGCTCGGGCTCGTCGTGGTCGGCGAACTGGGCGTCCAGCTTGGCGCGCAGCTGGTGCACGTTGAGGTTCGAGGTGTCGATCACCAGGTCGGCCTCGCCGCGCAGGTCGCGCAGCAGGTCCCGCTCCTGGGCGATGCCGTCCACGATCCGGCCGTCGGCCTGCAGCGGGTGCGGGCGGCGCACGCTCTCGAAGCGACGGACCAGCGCCTCGTCGGAGGAGTCCAGGAACACCACCCGGAGGCGGACGCCGCGCTTCTCCAGCTCGTCCAGCGAGGTGAGCAGGTCGTCGAAGAACTGGCGGCCGCGGACGTCCACGACCACGCCGATCCGGGCGACGTTGCCCTGGGAGCGGGCGCCCAGGTCGACCATGGTGGGGATCAGGGCCGGGGGCAGGTTGTCCACCACGAACCAGCCGAGGTCCTCCAGGCACTTCGCGGCGGTGGAGCGGCCGGCTCCGGACATGCCGGAGATGATCACCAGCTCCGGCGCGTTCTCGGCCACGTCTGACACGGTCACTTCGGTTCCCCGCTCTCGGTCTTTCTGCTGGGGAGAACGCGCAGGGCACGGCCGCCCTTCCCCGCCGCGGACAGGCGGGCGGGGTCGGGGCGCGCCGGCGGACGGGCGGCGTCGGCCGTCATGGCGTCTCCTGGGATGGTGCGGTCTGGGGTGCTGCGGCCACCGGCTCGGCGGCCTGGTCGGCTCCGTCCTCGATGATCTCGCCGGTAGCGGTGTTGACCGCGGGTGCGGCGGGTGTACGGGAGGACAACGCCGCCGCAACAGTCTCCGCGGTGCGGCGTCCGATGCCGGGAACCGCGCAGAGTTCGTCGACGGTGGCGGCCCGGAGCTTCTTCAGCGAGCCGAAGTGCTTGAGCAGCGCCTGGCGGCGAGTCTCGCCGAGGCCCGGGACGGAGTCCAGTTCCCCGGCGGTGAGTCGCTTGGAACGCTTGTTGCGCTGGTAGCCGATCGCGAACCGGTGGGCCTCGTCCCGGATCCGCTGGAGCAGGTAGAGGCCCTCGCTCGAGCGCGGCAGCACGACCGGGTCGTCCTCGCCGGGCAGCCAGACCTCCTCCAGCCGCTTGGCCAGGCCGCACAGCGCGACGTCGTCGACGCCGAGTTCGTCCAGGGCGCGCTTGGCCGCGGCGACCTGCGGCTGACCGCCGTCGACCACCAGCAGCTGCGGCGGGTAGGCGAAGCGCTTGGGACGGCCCTCCTCGTCGCGGGCGCCGGCGGCCGGCTCGGGAGCGCCGGGCTCGTCCTCCTCGGGGACGGCCCACTCGCCGGTCTGCTCGCGCTCCTGGAGGTAGCGGCGGAAGCGGCGGCTGATCACCTCGTGCATCGAGCGGACGTCGTCCTGGCCCTCGAAGCCCTTGATCTGGAAGCGCCGGTACTCGCTCTTGCGGGCCAGGCCGTCCTCGAAGACGACCATGGAGGCGACCACGTCCTCGCCCTGGAGGTGGGAGACGTCGTAGCACTCGATGCGCAGCGGGACGGAGTCCAGCTCCAGCGCGTCGGCGATCTCCTGGAGGGCGCGGCTGCGGGTGGTCAGGTCGGAGGCCCGCTTGGTCTTGTGCAGGGCCAGCGCCTGCTGGGCGTTGCGCTGCACGGTGGCCATCAGGTCCTTCTTGTCGCCGCGCTGCGGGATGCGCAGGTCGACCTGGCTGCCGCGCAGGCCGCTGAGCCACTCCCTTATCGGGCCCGCGGGTTCGGGCACGGCCGGGACCAGCACCTCGCGCGGGACGGACTCGCTGCCGCCGCCGTAGAGCTGCTGGAGGGCGTGCTCGACCAGGCCGGCGGTGTCCACGTCCTCGACCTTGTCGGTGACCCAGCCGCGCTGGCCGCGCACCCGGCCGCCGCGGACGTGGAAGATCTGCACGGCCGCTTCCAGTTCGTCCTCGGCGAGGGCGAGCAGGTCGGCGTCGGTGGCGTCGGCGAGCACGATGGCGTTCTTCTCCATCGCGCGCTTGAGGGCGCCGATGTCGTCGCGCAGCCGGGCCGCCCGCTCGTACTCCAGGTCGGCGGCGGCCTCCTGCATCTGCTCTTCCAGCCGGCGCAGGTAGTTGCCGGTGCGCCCGGCCATGAAGTCGCAGAACTCCTCGGCCAGCGCCCGGTGTTCGTCCGCCGTCACCTTGCCGACGCAGGGCGCGGCGCACTTGTCGATGTAGCCCAGCAGGCAGGGGCGGCCGACCTGCCGGGCGCGCTTGAACACGCCGTTGGAGCAGGTGCGGACGGGGAAGACGCGCAGCAGCAGGTCGACCGTCTCGCGGATCGCCCAGGCGTGCCCGTACGGGCCGAAGTAGCGCACGCCCTTGCGGTGCGCCCCGCGCATCACCTGGACCCTCGGGTACTCCTCGTTGAGGGTGACGGCGAGTTCCGGATAGCTCTTGTCGTCGCGGTACTTGACGTTGAACCGGGGGTCGAACTCCTTGATCCAGGAGTACTCCAGCTGGAGCGCCTCGACCTCGGTGGCGACGACGGTCCACTCCACCGAGGCGGCGGTGGTGACCATGGTCGCGGTGCGCGGGTGCAGGCCGGCCAGGTCCTGGAAGTAGGACGACAGGCGCGGCCGCAGGCTCTTGGCCTTGCCGACGTAGATGACCCGGCCGTGGGCGTCACGGAACTTGTAGACGCCCGGGGAGGTCGGGATCGCGCCCGGCGCCGGGCGGTAGGTGCTCGGGTCAGCCATGGGTCCACCGTACCGATTGCGGTCGCGGCCGCGGGGACGGGATCGAAGGGGCCGCGGTCGAGGGGGAGGCGGTCGAGGGGGAGGCGGTCGAAGGGGACGGGATCGAGGGGGACGGGATCGAGGGGGAGGCGCTCAACTGCGTCAGCTCGGGGTGACCTTGAGGTTCCCGCCCTCGACCGTGACGGTGTAGGCGGGCAGCGGGGTGGGGGCCGGGCCGTCCTGCACCGCGCCGTCGGCGATGCCGAACCGGCTGCCGTGGCAGGGGCACTGGATCTGGGCGTTCTTGACCTGGTCCACGACGCAGCCGGCGTGGGTGCACTTGGCGCTGAAGGCCTTGTACTGCCCGGCGGTCGGCTGGGTGACCACGATCTTCTGCTCCCGGAAGACCGTGCCGCCGCCCTCCGGGACGGCCGAGGCCGGGCCGAGGTCCACCGGGCCCTTGGCGGTGCTGCCGGAACCGGACGAGCCGGAGGAGCCGGAGGAGGAGCTGCACCCGGTGACGGCCACCGCGCCGCCGGCCGCCAGGACGGCGGCGGCCCCGCAGAGCAGGGTGCGGCGGGAGGTGGCGGGGCTGGTCTCGAGGGCCTCGGACATCGGTGCGCTCCTGGCGGGTTCGGCTGCGGGCGGACCCACGGCTGGTGGGCCGACGGAAGTCTATGCGGCACGCGCCCCGCCGCTCCCGGCGTGGGAGCGGGGGGGCGGGGGGGCGCGGTGCGGGCGAAATAATAGCGGGGGGCCCCCTGCGCGGCGCCGTGGTTGCGGGGGGGGCGGCCCGGGGGGCCCCGCAGTAGCCCCGCCGGAT
>NZ_JBEPAK010000249.1:0-10422 GCF_040298565.1 Kitasatospora sp. NPDC001539
GCGCCGCCTTGGGGGGGCGCGGGGGGGGCCAACCTTCGGTTATTCCCGCCTACCGGCCTACCCACCCCAACGGTTGGGGCGGGGCGGGGGGCTCACCCCCCCCCCCCCCCACGCTGACGGGGCCCTCAGCGGGCCTTGCGGCGCGAGCCGGGACGGCGCTCGCTGGGCCGGTAGACCGGCTCGCCCGCGGCCGTCGCGGCGTCGCGGCGCTTGGCCCCGAAGTCTGCCAGCGCCTGGGCCAGCGCGGCCGCCGACGGCGCCGGGGCCATCACGTCGACCCGCAGGCCGTGCTCCTCGGCGGTCTTGGCGGTCGCCGGGCCGATGCAGGCGATGACCGTGACGTTGTGCGGCTTGCCCGCGATGCCGACCAGGTTCCGGACGGTGGAGGACGAGGTGAACAGCACCGCGTCGAAGCCGCCGCCCTTGATCGCCTCGCGGGTCTCGGCCGGCGGCGGCGAGGCGCGCACCGTCCGGTACGCCGTCACGTCGTCGACCTCCCAGCCGAGCTCGACCAGGCCGGCCACCAGGGTCTCGGTGGCGATGTCGGCGCGCGGCAGCAGCACCCGGTCGATCGGGTCGAAGACCGGGTCGTACGGCGGCCAGTCCTCCAGCAGCCCGGCCGCGGACTGCTCGCCGGACGGCACCAGGTCCGGCTTCACGCCGAAGTCGACCAGGGCCTGCGCGGTGGTCTCGCCGACCGCCGCCACCTTGATCCCGGCGAACGCCCGGGCGTCCAGGCCGTACTCCTCGAACTTCTCCCGCACGGCCCGGACGGCGTTCACCGAGGTGAAGGCGATCCACTCGTAGCGGCCGGTGACCAGGCCCTTGATGGCCCGCTCCATCTGCTGCGGGGTGCGCGGCGGCTCGACCGCGATGGTCGGCACCTCCTGCGGCACCGCGCCGTACGAGCGCAGCTGCTCGGACAGGCCGTGGGCCTGCTCCTTGGTGCGCGGCACGAGGACGTTCCAGCCGAACAGCGGCTTGGTCTCGAACCACGAGTGCGAGGCGCGGTGGGCGACCTGCTCGCCCACCACGGCTATCACCGAGGTCGCCGGGTCCACCGGGGCGGAGACCGGCGAGGGCAGCACCCGGGCGGCCTTCAGGTCGGCCGCGATGGCGGACAGCGTGGAGGTGAAGGTGCGCTGGCGGGTGGTGGTGCCGGAGAGGGTGGCGCTCAGCGCCGACTCCGGCTTGCGGCCGTTGGACACCAGCGCGTTGGCGGTGGCCGGCAGCTGGCCCAGCGTGGTGCGGACCACCAGGGTGGTCTCCGGAGCGCCCAGGTCGACCGGTGCGCCGGACAGCAGCTGGGCGCCGTCCACGAAGCGGACGTCGGTACCGGCCGCGCCGCGCAGCGGGACGCCCGCGTAGGCCGGCACGCCGACCGACTGGGCGACGCCGGGGACCACCTCGAAGGGGACGCCCTCGCCCGCGCAGCTGAGCATCTCCTCGGCGGCGCAGCCGTCCAGGCCCGGGTCGCCGTCGACGGTGCGGACGACGTGCTTGCCGGAGCGGACGGCCTCCGCCACCAGCTTGGCCAGGTCGAAGTCGGGGCCCTCGGCCGCCGGGGTGTGCACCTGCACACCGGCCGGACAGTGGGTGCGCACGGCGGCCGCGGTCAGCGGGTCGGCGACCAGGATGTCGGCCGAGGACAGCACCTCGACCGCGCGCAGGGTCAGCAGGCCCGGGTCCCCGGGGCCCGCGCCCAGGAACGTGCACCGTCCGGCGGGCTGGCCGGCCGGGAACAGGGCGTCGGTGGCGGCGGTGGGGCTCATCGGGCTCGCTCCCCCATCAGGGTGGCCGCGCCCGCGTCGAGCAGCCGGGCGGCCAGGGCGTGGCCGAGGGCCCGCGCCTGCTGCTCGGCGGTCTCGTCGAGGACGATCGGACCGTTGGCGGACATCTTCAGCAGGGCGGTGCCGTCGGGATCGCCGACCACGCCGTCCAGCCGCAGTTCGTGCTCCCCGCCCCAGGTGGCCAGCGCGGCCACCGGGGCCGAGCAACCGGCCTCCAGGGCGGCCAGCAGGGCGCGCTCGGCGGCCACGGCGACCCGGGTGGGGGCGTGGTCCAGCGCGGCGAGCGCGGCGATCAGCCCGGCGTCGTCGGCGGCGCACTCGATCGCGAGCGCGCCCTGGCCCGGGGCCGGGATCATCAGCTCGGGGTCGAGGTGCTGGGATATCTCGGCGCTGCGGCCGAGGCGGTTGAGGCCGGCGGTGGCCAGCACGACCGCGTCCAGCTCGCCACCGGTCACGTAACCGATCCGGGTGTCCACGTTGCCGCGGATGGCTACCGTCTCCAGCTCGGCGCCGCGGGCGAGCGCCCAGGCGTTCAGCTGGGCCATCCGGCGCGGCGAGCCGGTGCCGATCCGGGCCGGGCGGCCGGCCCCGGCCAGCTTCTCCACCAGCTCGTCCAGGTTCAGGCCCTCGGCCGCGACCAGGGCGTCCCGGACGTCCTCGCGCTCGGGGACGGCGGCCAGCACCAGGCCCTCGGGGGCGGCGGTGGGCAGGTCCTTGAGCGAGTGCACGGCGAAGTCGATCCGGCCCTCCAGCAGCGCGTCCCGCAGTGCGGAGACGAACACGCCGGTGCCGCCGATCTGCGCGAGCGCCTCCCGGGAGGTGTCGCCGTACGTGGTGATCTCGACCAGCTCGACGCGGCGCCCGGTGAGCCTGGTCACCTCGCGGGCGACCATGCCCGACTGGGCCATGGCGAGCGCGCTGCGCCGGGTGCCGAGCCGCAGCGCGGTGGCTCCCGGGGCCTGCTCGGTGAGCGGTTGACCATTCATGAGGTGATCGTCCCGGTGGTACTCGTGGGATGGCTGACGGTTCATCTGGTGCCCTCGCCGGAGGGCTGGGGCCGGCCGCTGACGGGCGTGCCCGACACGGCGTGCACGGCCGCCGGGTCGAGGTCGAACAGCTCGCGCAGGGCGTCCGCGTAGGAGGCGCCGCCCGGTTCGGCGGCCAGCTGCTTGACCCGGACGGTCGGGGCGTGCAGCAGCTTGTCGACGACGCGGCGGACGGTCTGGGTGATCTCGGCGCGGGAGCGCTCGTCCAGCTCGGGCAGCCGGGAGTCCAGCCGGCCCAGCTCGGCGGCGACCACGTCGGAGGCCATCGCGCGCAGGGCGACCACGGTCGGCGCGATCCGGGCGGCCCGCTGGGCGGCGCCGAAGGCGGCCACCTCGTCGGCGACGATCCGGGTGACCTGGTCGACGTCGCCGGCGCCGGGGCTGGCGGCGTGCGCGTGGGAGAGGCTCTCCAGGTCGACCAGCAGGGCGCCGTCCAGCCCGTGCACCGCGTGGTCGACGTCGCGCGGCATGGCGAGGTCGAGCAGGGCGAGCGGGGTGCCGGCGGTGCGGGCCGCGACGGCGGCGGCCACGTCCTCGGCCCTGATCACCACGCCGGCCGCGCCGGTGCAGGAGATCACCAGGTCGACGTCGGCGAGCGCCTGCGGCACCTTGGCGAGGTCGAGGGTGCGGGCCACGTCCGGGCCGAGGATCTCGACCAGGCGCTCGGCCCGGGCCGGGGTCCGGTTGGCGATCAGCAGGTCGGTGACGCCGGAGCGGACCAGGGTGGCGGCGGCCAGCGAGCTCATCGAGCCGGCACCGACCACCAGCGCGCGCTTGCCGGCGATCTCGCCCGCACCCGCCGCGACCTGCTCCAGGCCGAAGGTGACCAGCGACTGGCCGGCCTTGTCGATGCCGGTCTCGCTGTGCGCCCGCTTGCCGACCCGCAGGGCCTGCTGGAACAGCTCGTTCAGGCCGCGCCCGGCGGTGTGCTCGTCCTGGGCCCTGGCCAGCGCGTCGCGCAGCTGGCCGAGGATCTGGCCCTCGCCGACGACCATCGAGTCCAGGCCGCAGGCCACCGAGAACAGGTGGTGGACGGCGCGGTCCTCGTAGTGGACGTACAGGTGGGAGGTCAGCTCCTCCAGGTCCACCCCGCTGTGGTGGGCCAGCAGCAGCGACAGCTCGGCGACGCCGGCGTGGAACTTGTCCACGTCCGCGTACAGCTCGATCCGGTTGCAGGTGTTGAGCAGCGCGGCCTCGGCGACGGTCGCGGAGGCGGCGGCGTCGTGCAGCAGCCGGGTCGGCACCTCACCGGTCAGTGCGGCGCGCTCCAGCACGCCGACCGGTGCCGTCCGGTGGCTCAGTCCGACGACGAGAAGACTCATGCCCGCCCCCCACAGCTCTCCGTGTTCATGCGGGCATCACCGCGGACAGCTCGCCCTCGCCGCCCTTGGCGGCCTTGCCCTTGGCCTGCTCGCCCTGGTCCTTGGTCGCCGGGTCGGCGGTGCCGCGGCCCTTGCCGCTGCCGCCGGCGGCCGCGCGGCGCAGCTTGGCGGCCGCCGCGCGGACCGGGCCGGGGGCGCGGTCCAGCACCGACTCGGTGTGGTCGGGCTCCTCCCCGGCCTTGCGCTGCTCGTGGAAGGCGAGGATCTGCAGTTCGATGGAGAGGTCCACCTTGCGCACGTCCACACCGTCCGGGACGGTCAGCACGGTCGGGGCGAAGTTGAGGATGCTGGTAACGCCTGCCTCGACCAGCCGGTCGCAAACCTGCTGGGCGGCGCCGGGCGGGGTGGTGATCACGCCGATGGAGACCTGCTGGCTCTCGACGATCGACTCCAGCTCGTCCATGTGGCGCACGGGCAGTCCGGCCGCGGTGGAACCGACCACGTGGGGATCGGCGTCCAACAGGGCGGCGACCCGGAAGCCGCGGGAGGCGAAGCCGCCGTAGTTGGCGAGCGCGTGGCCGAGGTTCCCGATGCCCACGATGACGACCGGCCAGTCCTGGGTCAGGCCGAGCTCGCGGGAGATCTGGTAGACGAGGTACTCGACGTCGTAGCCGACGCCGCGGGTGCCGTAGGAGCCGAGGTAGGAGAAGTCCTTGCGCAGCTTGGCCGAGTTCACGCCGGCCGCGGCGGCCAGCTCCTCGGAGGAGACGGTCGGCACCGAACGCTCGGAGAGCGCGGTGAGGGCCCGCAGGTAGAGGGGCAGGCGGGCGACGGTCGCCTCCGGGATGCCCCGGGCACGCGAGGGTCGGCGCGCGGCGCCCTGGTCGGGCGTCTGCGAACTGCTCTGTGGTGATCGGCCGATTGCCACGGTGCTCCTGTGGGTGAAGCTGGGCTTTGGCAGCCAGGCTATGCGTTTGTGAACGTGTGCACAAAGATGGTGTCCGATTTGTCCCCGCACAGTGACACGCATCACGCCGACGAGCCCATAGCACCGGCCCGGGTCAGCACGACTTCCGGGGCCTGGGGGCCGGGCAGCCAGGGCCCGTACGGGGCCTCCCGGCGCAGCAGCGGCACCGCCGCACCGGACGGGCGGGAGCGGGCGCGGCCCAGCCGCGGCCAGGGCACCCGGGCGGCCTCGCGCAGCGGCGCGGCCCAGTCCTCCGGCGGGCAGGACGGTGCGCCCAGGCAGTGCCGCAGCAGCTCGGCCGTCACCCGGGCGTCGCCCAGCGCGGTGTGCGCCGGGTACCAGCCCAGGCCGGCCGCCTCCACGCAGGCCGCCAGGCCGTGGCTGCGGGCCTGCGGCAGGTGCTCGCGGGCCAGCCGCATGGTGCACAGCAGCGGGACGGGCGGCAGCGGCACGCCGATCCGGGCGAACTCGCGGTCGAGGAAGGCGTGGTCGCAGCTGACGTGGTGGCCGACCAGCACCCGGCCGGCCAGCAGCTCCAGCAGCCGCGGGGCGATCTCCCGGAACCTCGGGGCGCCCTCGACGTCGGTCTGGCGTATCCGGTGCACGTGGGTCGGGCCGACCGGGCCCAGCGGGTCCAGCAGGGTCGCGAACTCGCCCTCGGCGCGGAGCCCCTCGTCCAGCAGCACGACGGCGACCTCGACCACCCGGTGCCGCCACGGGCTGCGGCCGGTCGCCTCCACGTCCACCACGGCGAAGCCCCGGGCGCCCGGGGGCGCTTCGGGCGTCCCTGGGGTCGGGCGGGGAAGCATGGCGGCACTCCTCGTGTGCTCAGCCCCCCACGGGCGCAAACGCGTTCGATCGTAAGCCGACCGCGGCGCCCCGCCCCGCCCGGAACGGGGTGTCTTCGGCAACGATTCGGCGAACCACCCCCGCCGGTCGGCGGGGGCGGTGGGGCGGCGCCGCTCCCCGGGGGCGGCCGCTCAGGCGCCCAGGGCGGCGCGCAGGCGGCGCTCGTCGACCCGCCAGAAGTCGTGCTGACGGCCGTCGACCAGGGTCACCGGGATCTGCTCCCAGTAGCGCCGGTACAGCTCCTCGTCCTGGGTGATGTCCTTCTCCTCGAAGGTCGCGCCGAGCTCCGCGACCACCCGGACGATCACCTCCCGGGCCTCGTCGCACAGGTGGCAGCCGGGCTTGCCGACCAGGGTCACGGTACGGTCCGCGGGCTCGGGGGTCCTACGTCGCAGCAGTGGGCTCACCGGCCCATTGTGCGCCGCCGCTGCCGGGCGGCGGGCCGGGGGGCGCGGGCAGGGGCGACAGGTCGGGGCGGGACGACGGGGTGGGACGGACCGGGGGGCCGGCCGGGGGCAGCTGTTCACCGGCTGGGCACGGCTCCGTCACGGCCGCTCCGTGCCCGGCTGGCTATGCTCATTGGCATGGCCGTGCTCCGAAGGCTCACCCAGGCGAGGCGCTCCAGCACCGAGCGGAGCGCCCCCACGGGCCGGGCCGTGGCCGAGGCGGGCGAAGCCGCGGCGGAGGCCGCCGAGGCCGCGCTGCGCGCCGAGCCGCAGCGCCTCGCCGGCGAAGCCCCGACCGGCGCCGACACCCCGGTGGCCGACGAAACCCCCGCGGCCGGCGAAGCCCCGGCGGCCGATGCCTCCTCGCCGCGGACCGGGACCGCGGGCAAGCCCGGGAAGGCGCCCAAGGCGCCGGTCGCGAACCACACCCCCGAGCCGGACGACCCCCGCGCCGCGGCCTTCTTCGACTGCGACAACACCATCCTGCGCGGCGCGGCGATCTTCTACCTCGGCGTCGGCCTCTACCGCCGCGGCTTCCTCACCCGCCGCGACATCGCCCGCTTCGCCTGGCAGCAGGCCCTGTTCCGGCTGCACGGCACCGAGGACCCGGACCACATCTCGGACGCCCGCAACACCGCTCTCGGGATCGTCGCCGGCAAGCCCACCGCCGATCTGGAGGCGATCTGCGAGGAGATCTTCGAGCAGGTCGTGGCCGACAAGATCTGGCCCGGCACCCGCGCCCTGGTCCAGATGCACCTGGACGCCGGCCAGCGGGTCTGGCTGGTCACCGCCGCCCCGCTGGAGGTGGCCCGGATCATCGCCCGCCGCCTCGGCATGACCGGCGCGCTCGGCACCGTCGCCGAGGCCCTGGACGGCGCCTACACCGGCCGACTGGTCGGCGACCTGCTGCACGGTCCCGCCAAGGCCGCGGCCGTGCGGGCGCTGGCCCGGCGCGAGCGGCTCGACCTCGACCGCTGCGCCGCGTACAGCGACTCGGCCAACGACATCCCGATGCTCTCGCTCGTCGGCCACCCGTACGTGGTGAACCCGGACGGCGCGCTGCGGCGGCACGCCCGGGCGCAGGGCTGGCGGGTGCGGGACTTCCGGACCGGGCGCAAGGCGGCCCGGGTGGGGCTGCCGGCGGCGGGTGCGCTCGGGGTGGCGGCCGGCGCGACGGCGGCCGGGGTGGCGCTGCGGCGCCGGCGCCGGCGCGCCTGAACTCCCCCTCCGCGCGGCCCTCGCCGCCCTTCACCACCCCTCCCCCGGGCGGGTGAGCGGGCGTCAACCAGGCCCCTGACCTGGCCCCTCGTACGAGCGAACTCCCCTGCTCTCCAGGGCCGTCCAGGCCCGCTGCAAGAACCTGTTACCCCGTGACCGGTTCTGATCGTTCGCCAGACCGGGAAAGTCGGGGGTTGCCGAGCCCCATGGCTGGGAAACCGCCCGCCGGACCACCGAATTGGTCACCCTGAGCGCCCGAACGGTCACGTTGAGCCGGATGAACGACGACACCTCCGGTCAGTGTCAGCCGAATATGCGCAACAAATGGATCCCAAACGACCACTTCGACCACACGGTGTAGCTGTCATTGCACAAAGCGTTATTCTCTCCTGGATGCGCGTCACCCACGCGTTCCGCTCGAACGGACGCCAGGGGCGCGCTCTCCGCGCAGGCGGAGGTGATCCGTCCACAGTTCTGCCTCTGGGAGTCCCGTGTACCCACCCGTCCGGAACGACGCGCCTGCACCCTCCCGCCCGTCGTCCGCGCCCCTGCGCCCCCGCACCGGCCTCCGCGGCCGGCCGACCGCCGAGCGGCAGATCTCGAACGGCCTGGACCTGCTGCGCAACCTGCTCCGCAGCCAGCTCGCCGCCTCGCCCCAACTCGTGCCCGCCGGAGTCCCGTTCGGTCACCAGCACGGCCCGGGGCCGGCGCTGCGCACCACCGCCGCCGGGTCGACCGGCACCGGCTCGCGCGGCCGCACCGGCAGCACCGGCGTCGGCCGCGGCCGCACCCGCACGGCGCCCGCACCCGGGTACGAGACCGAGCACAACCCCGTCATGGAGCTGGTCGAGCGGGCCCAGGCCGGCGAGAGCGAGGCCTTCGGCCGGCTCTACGACCACTACGCGGACACCGTCTACCGCTACATCTACTACCGGGTGGGCAGCCGGGCCACGGCCGAGGACCTCACGAGCGAGACGTTCCTGCGCGCCCTGCGGCGGATCGGCACCTTCACCTGGCAGGGCCGGGACTTCGGCGCCTGGCTGGTCACCATCGCCCGCAACCTCGTCGCCGACCACTTCAAGTCCAGCCGGTTCCGGCTGGAGGTCACCACCGGCGAGATGCTCGACTCCAACGAGTGCGAGCGCAGCCCGGAGGAGTCGGTGCTGGAGTCGCTCTCCAACGCCGCCCTGCTGGACGCGGTGCGCCGGCTCAACCCGCAGCAGCAGGAGTGCGTCACCCTGCGCTTCCTGCAGGGCCTCTCGGTGGCCGAGACCGCGCGGATCATGGGCAAGAACGAGGGTGCGATCAAGACCCTCCAGTACCGCGCCGTGCGCACCCTGGCCCGGCTGCTCCCGCCCGACGCGCGGTGAGCCCGCGGTGAGCGCGGGCGCGATAGCCCGGGGGCGGCCCGGCCGCCCGTCACCGTGCGCGTCCGATCGACACGTCCGGGTGAACGGTCGGTCCGATGATCAGCCGTGCGTAACCGACCGCCCGCACCGCTCGTTGGCCAGCGTGCAAGCCCCCACCAGGCGTACGGTCAAGCTGAATTGCGACCTATCACCCGATGGAGTGGCTTTGGCCCGCCGAGGCAACCGTCCGGCTGGCCGGGGTGTCGACAACGACGAAGGGAGGTGTGGCCCGTGACGGCAAACGTGCTCGAGCACCGGCGGGCGAAGGCCTTCGCCGAGGCGCTGGAGGCCCACCAGGCGGACCAACGCCGCGCGGCCAACGCCGAATCGGCCAACGCCGCTGCTACCGAGGCGGGTTCGGTCGCGATGGCCGAACTGGTCGGCCTGACCGACGCACTCGGAGCGGTGGCCCGGCCGACCATGGACCAGGAGGTCCGGACGGTCCAACGCGCCCAGCTGATGGCCGCGTTCGAGCAGGCCTTCGCCGGCGGACCGGGCGCCACGGTGCCCAGGCAGCGCCGGCACCGATCGACCAGGACGGCCCCGAGGGGCCGGTGGAGCCGCCGCTTCGCGATCGGCGGCCTCGTCGCCGGACTCGCCGTCGGCAGCCTGGCCGGCGCCGCCGCCGCCAGCACCAACGCCCTCCCCGGCGACACGCTGTACGGCATGAAGCGCGGCCTCGAAGGGCTGCGGCTCGGCCTCGCGGACTCCGACTCCGAGCGCGGCGAGCTGCTGCTCGACAACGCCGCCACCCGACTCGGCGAGGCCAACGCCCTGATCGGCCAGGGCGACCCGGTCGGCGCGCTCAGCCCGGCCACGGTCGACCGGGTGCGCCGGGCGCTGGACGACATGCACGCCGACGCGCTCAAGGGCCGTGAGCTGCTGCGCTCCGTCTACCGCAGCAACGGCTCGCTCGACCCGATGCGCGCGCTGGCCGGCTTCGCCCACGACGAGGACGGCCGCTGGAGCCAGCTGCAGGGCCGGCTCCCGGTCCAACTCACCGAGCAGGCACACCTGGTGGACCAGCTCTTCGACGACATAAGCGAAGACGTCGCGCCCTTGCGCCTGGCCCAGCCGCCCGCCAAGAGCGGTGGCCAGACCGGCACGGGAGCGGGCGGCGACTCGTCCTCCTCGACCAGCGGATCCCCGGCGGGCTCTCCCGCCGCCGGCGCGGGCAACGGCCCGGGCGCCGACCAGACCCAGGGCGGGGCCGGGAACGGCGGCAACCGCACCGACCACTCCCCGGCCACCGCCGGCACCGGCTCCACCGCCGGCAGCGGCGCGGCCTTGGCCAGTTGGCGGGTGTCCTTGTAGACGGTCTGGGTCTGCTCGCCCGCGATGATCGACTTCACCGAGGCCAGCTCGGCGTCCTGGC
>NZ_JBEPAK010000250.1:0-10416 GCF_040298565.1 Kitasatospora sp. NPDC001539
TCTGTTTCGTGGTGTTGCTGTTGGTCTCTCTTCTGTGGTGGCGCCTCCCGCCCGCCGGGTCGGGGGGGGTTTTGCGGCGCCGGCGGGCCCCGGCCGCCGACCGGGCGCCCGGCTCCTCGGGGGCGCGGGCGGAGCCGCTACGACCGCTGCCAGAGGGCCGGCACGTTCGGCGGCTCCCAGCCCACCATGGCGGTGTGCGCCTGGAGGCAGACGTAGGAGGCGCCGGAGTAGGTGACGCGGTCGCCCGCGCGGTACGCCGCGCCCGGGGTCCAGCCGCTGCCCGGCGGCGTGGTGGGGCCACCGGTCGGAGTGGTGGTCGGGGTCGGCGTGGGCGTGGGCGTGCCCGGGTTCTGCGGCACGTCCAGCACGAAGTCGTAACTCGCCTCGCGGACCGGACCGTTCTGTCGGACGGTCATCAGCAGCCGGGCGTCGAAGATGCCGTCGGTGCCGTTGCGCGGCTCGCCCGGGAAGTAGAGCTGGGTGGTCAGGACGGGGCGGCCCGGCGCCTGGAGCTTGACGTGCAGGTGCCGGGTGCGGCCCGGATAGAGGCCGGGGACGACGGTGTCCAGCCGGAACGCGCCGCCGGCGTCGGTGAACTGGTGGCCGCGGAAGGTGTAGCCGGCGTTGTCGTAGGCGCCGCTGTCGTCGGCCTGCCAGAAGTCCAGCAGCACGCCGGGGACGGGCCGGCAGGCGCGCCCGAAGACGTATCCGCTGACGGTCAGCCGGGTGCCGGGGCCGTCGCCGACCATCGAGGTGCGCAGCGGGGAGTCGGGTTTGAAGTACGGCCCCTCGATCTGCTCGACGGTGGGGTCGTCGCCGTCGTGGCACTCGGGGGTGAGGCCGGGGGCCCGGCCGTTGCCGGCCTGCTCGCGGGCCAGCGCGGCGCCGCTGCCGATCAGCAGGGGCGCGGCCCCGAGCGCGGCGGCGGCCTTCAGGACGGTCTTGCGGCTGATCATGCCGTCGGGCGTGGGCATGAGCCGTCTCCTTCCCGTGGAGTCGGGCGTGCGGTGGGTGGCGGGAGCGTGGGGGTCTGCGGGAGCGGGGTGGCGGGAGCGGGGGGTGGCCCTTGCCATGGTGGGGGCATGACAAGGGCCTGACCGGCCGCCCGCCCGCGCGCGCCGGACCGGCCGCCGGTGGCCACCAGCAACGCTACGGACCGTCCGGCGCGACCGCGATGGACATGATCCGGGGATCGTGGTGATTTCCGTCGACGCGGGCCCGGAACTCCCCCGGTGTCATCCCGGTCTCCCGGCGGAAGAAGCGGCAGAAGTACGCCGGATCCGCGAAGCCCGCGTCCTGGGCGACCTGCCGGATGGTCAGGTCCGTGCAGGCCAGCAGCCGCTTGGCCTCCAGGGTCTGCTGGTGCCGGATCAGCCCGCCCGGGGTCCGGCCGGTGGCCTGCTTGACCAGGGTCTGCAAGTGCCCCGGGGAGACGCCCAGTTCCTGGGCGATGGAGGCCACCGAGTGCCGCACCCCGCCCGGCCGGGCGATCAGCCTCGCGAAGGCCGCCGCCAGTTCGGCCGGTCGGCCTGGCGGGGCGGGGCGGCCGGCCGGCGCCGAGGCGCGCAGCGCCCGGACCAGCAGGATGTGCAGGCTCGCCCGCAGCACGCCCTGGTAGCCGGGCGCCCTGGTCAGGTACTCCTGCTCCATGTCGGCGAGCAACGCGCCGATCGCACCGGCCTGTTCACCGAGGCCGAGGGCCGGACGGGCGGCCAGGGCGCGCAGTGCGGCCAGGTCCTGCGGGTGGCCGAGCAGGAAGTCCTCGTTGAACAGGACGACCCGGCCGGTGAGTTCCTCGGCGTCCGCCCAGTGGTGCACCTGGCCCGGCGTGATCACGCACAACTGGGGCGGCGCCAGCGGCCGGTGGTCCAGGTCCAGGACGTGGGCGCCGCGCCCGCCGGTGACCTGGACGATCTCGTAGAAGGAGTGGCGGTGGGGGAAGTTGGCACGGGAGAGCGGGCCGATCGCGTCGAAGCCGCCGATGGCGAAGGGGAGCAGGTGGGGCAGCGGGACCTGCAGTCGGTGCAACGGCAGGTCCGGCGCGGTTCGGGTGGTGGGTGTCCGTCGCACGTCCATCGGAGCAGTGTGCGACCTGTTCCGGTAACAGGTCCAGACCATCCGTCGGCGCCCGCCGCTCTCCCCCGCCGTACGGCCCGGCGCGCCGCCGTTACACCGGCGGCCAGGGGATCGCGGGCCAGTCCCGGGAGGGCAGCGGATGGGTGCCGGAGCCGCGCAGCGCGGCGACCCGGGCCCGGGTGGCGTCCAGCTCGGCGGCGGTCAGGTGCGGGGCCAGGCGCTCGGCCAGCTCGCCGTCCAGCTGCTCGGCCAGCCGGGCCAGCACCTCCAGCGCCTCGCCGGGCAGCGGATCGCCCGCCCAGCCCCAGAGCAGGGTGCGCAGCTTGTCCTCGGTGTTGAACGTGACGCCGTGGTCGATGCCGTAGAGCCGGCCGTCGGCGGCGGGGATCAGATGGCCGCCCTTGCGGTCGGCGTTGTTGAGCACCGCGTCCAGCACGGCCAGCCGGCGCAGCCGCCGGTCGTCGTGGTGCACCAGCAGCGCCGGTCGGCCGCCCTCCACCTCGGCGTGCACGATCGGCAGCCAGCCCTCCTCCGGACCGTCCGGGTCCTGGAGCGCCAGCAGCGGCTCGGCCTGCGGATCCGGCTCGACCCACAGCTGCACCATGCCCGACCCGTGCGGCCCCTCCCGCAGCACCGTGGGCGGGATCAGCGCCCAGCCCGTCGCGGCGGACAGCTCGTACGCGGCGACCTCCCGGCCGGCCAGCGTGCCGTCCGGGAAGTCCCAGAGCGGGCGCTCGCCGGCCACCGGCTTGTAGACGGCCTGCGCGCTCAACGAGCCGTGCGCAACCGTGCAGTACAGCGCGGCGTTGGAGGCCTCGGTCAGGCGGCCGTGCACGGTCAGTTCGCCCTGGCGCAGCAGGGCCAGGGCGGTGGGCACGTCCGCGGCGAGGGCGGCGGCGACCGCCGGGTCGGCCTGCGGCGGGGTCTCGGTGTTCAGCGCCGGTAGCCGTTCGCGCGCGGGCACAGGTGGCCCTCCGGATCCAGCGGCAGGTTGCAGAACGGGCAGGGCTTGCGGCCGGCCGCGACCAGGTCCAGCGCGCGCTTGGCGAACACCCTGGCCATCGCGCCGGTCAGCCGCACCCGCAGCATGTCCGGGCCGTTCTCGTCGTCCCGGAAGACCGCCTCCTCGCCCTCGTCCTCCTCGTCCTCGACCAGGGCCTGCGCCTCGACCACCAGGCAGCCGTCCACGCTGTCCCAGGCCAGGGCCATGGTGCCGACCCGGAACTCCTGCTCCAGCGGCAGGTCCAGCGGGGCGGTGTCGAGCAGGTCCTTGGGCGCGGTGGCCGGGATGGAGGCGTCGCCGCCGCTGCGCCGCAGCGCCTCGTCGAGGACCTCCTCGATCCGCTCGGCGAGCGCGGCGACCTGGGTCTTCTCCAGCAGCACGCTGGTGACCCGGCCCCGGGCACTGGCCTGCAGGTAGAACGCCCGGGCGCCGGGCTGGCCGACGGTGCCGGCCACGAACCGTTCGGGCTGGTCGTAGAAGAAGACCTGACGGGGCACGCTCTCGCTCCGGATCGTGTCGGTTCGGTGCGGATCCGCCGTGGGGGATCGCGGGTTGTCGGACGGATGGATCACTCTCCAGTCACCCTACGACCTCCGGGCACCGACCGGGGAGCCGAGCGGGAGGCCGGCCGGCGACCGGGGACGGGGTGGCACCGGCGGTTCCGGGTGGTGCCGCCGCTGGTGGGGCGCCGCGCGGCCGCCGCGGGGAGAGCCGCTCAGGCGGTGCCGCCGACCACCGCGTCCCCGGCCGGGGTGGCCGGGCCGGCCGGATCGGCGTGGGGCTTGGGGGCCAGCGAGGAGAGGTCGCCGGTGTCACCCATTCTCAGCACGAAGGGGCGCTTGGGGGTGTACCGGATCGCGGTGACCGAGCAGGGCTCGACGCTGATCCGCTGGAAGTGGTCCAGGTGCAGGCCGAGCGCGTCGGCCACCACCGCCTTGATCACGTCCCCGTGCGAGCAGGCGACCCAGACCGCGTCCTCGCCGTGCTCGGCGGCGATCTTGGCGTTCCACTCGCGGACCGCGCTGACCGTCCGGTGGCTCAGCTCGCGCAGCGACTCGCCGCCGGGGAACGCCGCCGCGGCGGCGTGGTCCTGCACGGTGCGCCAGAGCGGCTCCTTGGCGAGCTCGGCCAGCGGGCGGCCGGTCCACTCGCCGTAGTGGCACTCCCCGAGCCGCTCGTCCTCGGCCGGCGGAGCCAGCTCGGGCCGGACGGCGACCAGCGGTTCCAGGGTCTGCCGGCAGCGCTCCAACGGGCTGCTGACGGCCTGCGCCAGCGGGATCGCGGCCAGCCGCCCGGCCAGCGCGGCGGCCTGGGCGCGGCCGGTGTCGTCCAGGTCCACGCCGGGGGTCCAACCGGCCAGGATCCCGGCGGTGTTCGCGGTCGAGCGGCCGTGGCGGACGAGCAGCAGGGTGGGCATGGGGCTCAGCCTACGGCCTCCGGGCGCCGTCGTGGGGCGGGGTCCGCGCCTCGGCCCCGGCGGCGGGCCGCCCCGGCCCGGTGCCGACCGGGCGCCGCGGCGCCGTACGGGCGGGGTGCGCGGCGCCGTACGGACGGGGTGCGCCGCCCCGGGCGGGCCGGGCGTCGCGGCGCTGTGTCGACCGGGCACTTCGGGGAACAATGGCACGCATGATCGTCCACTGCGCCGCATATCAGGACGGCCACCGGATCGGGGTCTCCGAGGACCCGAACGACGCGCTCACCGCCGCCCGCGCGGCCGGCCGGGGCGCCTTCGTCTGGATAGGCCTCTTCGAGCCGACCGTCGAGGAACTCGACCGGGTCGGCAGGGAGTTCGCGCTGCACCCGCTGGCCGTCGAGGACGCCGTCAGCGCCCACCAGCGGCCCAAGGTGGAGGCCTACCAGGGCTCGCTGTTCGTCGCCCTGAAGACCCTCGGCTACCACCCCGGCGCGCACGCCGTCACCAGCGGCGAGGTGATGGTCTTCCTCGGCCCGGACTTCGTGATGACCGTGCGGCACGGCGAGGACACCCCGCTCAGCGGACTGCGGGCCCGGCTGGAGCAGCAGCCCGAGCTGCTGCGGTACGGGCCCAGCTCGGTGCTGCACTCGGTGTGCGACGCCGTGGTGGACGACTACGTCGAGGTGGCCACCGCCCTGCAGGCCGACCTGGACGAACTGGAGGCGGACGTCTTCGCCGCCGGCCGGGTCGGCCGGGACGTCGCCGGGCGGATCTACGGCTGCAAGCGCCAGGTGATGGCCGTGCGCCGCGCCGCCGCC
Source organism: Kitasatospora sp. NPDC001539 (assembly GCF_040298565.1). Taxonomy (NCBI): domain Bacteria; kingdom Bacillati; phylum Actinomycetota; class Actinomycetes; order Kitasatosporales; family Streptomycetaceae; genus Kitasatospora; species Kitasatospora sp. NPDC001539. Next base: position 5,312 of record NZ_JBEPAK010000250.1, read on the forward strand.
CCGCTGATGGAGCCGATGCTGCGCCTGGAGCGCGGCGCCCCGTTCGTCCAGCCGGAGACGGCGCCCTACCTGCGGGACGTCGCCGACCACCTGGCCCGGGTGAACGACCAGGTGGAGGGCATGGACCGGCTGCTGACCGACATCCTGAACGCCAACCTGGCGCAGGTGAGCGTGCAGCAGAACAACGACATGCGCAAGATCTCGGCCTGGGCGGCGCTGGCCGCCGTACCGACCATGATCGCGGGCATCTACGGGATGAACTTCGACCACATGCCCGAGCTGCACCAGCGGTGGGGCTACCCGGCGGTGCTGGCGCTGATGGCCGTGGTCTGCGTGGTCCTGCACCGGGTGTTCAAGCGGCACGACTGGCTGTGAGGCCGGGCGTGCGCCCCGGAACTGCCGGACCCTCCGGTGCCGCCTCGTACCGGCGGGTTCCCTCCCGCGCCGCCCGGTGTGCCGCTCGAACGCCCGGACCCGGTCAGGCCAGGCCGGCCCGCTCCAGTGCCTCGACGCCGGTGCGCAGCGCCCGGACCCGCTCGTCCAGGGTCAGGCCGGACGGGGCCAGGGTGAGCGTGGTGACGCCCGCGTCCGCGTAGGCCTGCATCCGGTCGGCGATCCGGGCGGTGTCGCCGACCAGCGAGGTGGCGTCGATCAGGTCGTGCGGGACGGCGGCCGCGGCGCCCGCGTAGTCCTTGGCCAGGTACCTCTCCTGGATCTCGTCGGCCTCGCGCTCGTAGCCCATCCGCCGGGCGAGCTGGTTGTAGAAGTTCTTCTCCTTGCTGCCCATGCCGCCGATGTAGAGCGCGGCGTAGGAGCGCTGGGAGTCGACGCCGGCCTTGATGTCCTCGCCGACCGCGATGGTGACGGTGGGGCAGAGGTCGAAGCCCTCGAGCGTCCGGCCGGCCTTGGCGCGCCCGGCCCGCAGCGGGTCCAGGGAGAGCGCGGCGTGCTCGGGGGCGAAGAAGATGCCCAGCCAGCCGTCGGCGATCTCTCCGGTCTGCTCCAGGTTCTTCGGGCCGATCGCGGCGATGTACAGCGGGATGTGCTCGCGCACCGGGTGCACGGTGAGCTTGATCGGCTTGCCCGGGCCGCCCGGCAGCGGCAGGGTCCAGTGCGCGCCCTCGTGCACCAGGCGCTCACGGGACATCGCCTTGCGGATGATCTCCACGTACTCGCGGGTGCGGGCCAGCGGCTTGTCGAACTTCACGCCGTACCAGCCCTCGGAGACCTGCGGGCCGGAGACGCCGAGGCCGAGGCGGAACCGGCCGCCGGAGAGGGTGTCCAGGGTCGCGGCGGTCATCGCGGTCATGGCGGGGGTGCGGGCCGGGATCTGGAAGATGGCGGAGCCGACGTCGATCCGCTCGGTCCTCGCGGCGACGAAGCTCAGCACCGTCGCGGCGTCCGAGCCGTACGCCTCCGCGGCCCAGCAGACCGAGTAGCCGAGCCGGTCCGCCTCCTGGGCCACCGCGATGTTGTCGGCGTCCATGCCGAGTCCCCAGTAGCCGAGGTTGATGCCGAGTCGCATGTGCCGAACCTTCCAGTCGGGGGCCTTGGTGGCGAGCGTAGCCGCGCACGCGCGGGACGTGCTACCGACGGGTAGGGGTGGGCTGGGTCACACCGTCGGTGTTGATCGTTCTGCGGGTCTGCGCCCCTGCCCGCGACCCGGCCGCTACGCTCAGCCGACGTGGGTAGTCCGCACCCCACCTGCGCGTTTGAAGGCTTCGGGGGCTCCCGGGGCCATTGGCCAGTGGAGGGCCCGTCCGATGGAAATGCGTCGCCTCGGCCGTACCGGCCTGCAGGTCTCCCGCCTCGGTCTCGGCACCATGACGTGGGGCCGGGACACCGACGAGCACGAGGCCGCCGAGCAGCTCAAGGAGTTCGTCGACGCCGGCGGCAACCTGATCGACACCGCCGACGTGTACGCGGACGGCGGCGCCGAGTACCTGATCTCCCGCCTCACCGAGGGCCTCGTCCCCCGCTCCGAACTCGTCATCGCCACCAAGGCGGGCAGCGTCCCCGAGGCCGCCCGGCGCTTCGACGGCTCGCGCGGCCACCTGCTCGCCGCCCTCGACGCCTCGTTGCAGCGGCTCGGCACCGACCACGTCGACCTGTGGCAGGTGCACGCCTTCGACCCGATGACCCCGGTCGAGGAGACGCTCAGCGCCCTCGACATCGCCGTCTCCTCCGGCCGCGCCCGGTACGCCGGGGTCTGCGACTTCAGCGGCTGGCAGCTCGCCAAGGCCGCCACCTGGCAGCGCGCCCACGACCGGATGCCGCTGGCCGGGGCGCAGCTGGAGTACTCGCTGCTGCAGCGCGGCATCGAGCGGGAGGCGCTGCCCGCGGCGCTGGACGCCGGGATCGGGATCCTCGCCGGGTCCCCGCTCGGCCGCGGGGTGCTCACCGGCAAGTACCGCCACGGCGTCCCCCAGGACTCGCGCGGCGCCTCGACGTACCTGTCCGGGTTCGTCCAGCCGTACCTCGGGGAGCGCTCGCGGCGGATCGTGGACGCCGTCGCCACCGCCGCCGACGGGCTGGCCAGCAGCCCGCTCGCGGTCGCGCTGGCCTGGGTCCGGGACCGGCCCGGGGTGGCGAGCGCGCTGGTCGGGGCACGGACGGTGGCACAGCTGCAGGCGGCGCTGTCGGTGGAGGCGCTTACGCTTCCGGATGAGATCCGCGGCGCGCTGGACGACATCTCGTCGCCGGTGCACCGCTACCCCGACCAGGGGTGGACCGAGCTCTGACGGCCGGTCCGGGCCGTGGTCCGGGTTGTCGGCAGAACGTGCAGTGGAGTGACCTTTGGAGCGGACGACGATGAGTGACACGGGGAACGGCGCTCCGGAGGAGACGGCGGCCTCACCGGCCGACAAGGCCGCGGCGATCGCGGAGCTGGCGGAGCGGATCCGCAGCATCGGGCCGCAGGGCGGTGGGCCGGCAGGGTCGGGGCCCGGCACCTCCGGGCCCGGTGGCCCGGGGGGCTCGCCGGTGTCCGGCTCGGCCGGGGCCCCGGAGGCTCCCGGCGCGCAGGTACCGGGCGGACCGGGCGGGTCGGGGGCGCCGGGCGGCTCGGGGGCGCCCGGCGAGGGCGCGCCGGCCACGGCCGCCGCCACTGCGGCTGCCGGGGAGCCCGACGGCCCGCGCGGCGACGCGCTCCAGGAGGCCGCCCGGGTGCTGACCGCCGGCGGCGCCCCGGCCGACCTGGCGCCCGCCGCCGTGGCCGAGTTCGGCGAGGACGCGGCCGAACGGCTGCGCACCGACCCGTGGGCGGTGCTGGGCCTGCCCGGCGTCCGCCCCGAGCACGCGGACGGCTTCGCCCGTGAGCTGCTCGGCCCCGGGGCCCGGCCCGACGACCCGCGCCGCGCCCAGGCGCTGGTGCTGTGGCTGCTGGAGCAGGCGGCCCTGCGCGGGCACTCGGCGCTCGAGCTGGCCGAGGTGACGGCCGGGCTGGAGCGGCTGCGGATGCCGGAGGCGGCCGCCGCGATCCAGGCCGCCGTCGAGGACGGGCGGGTGCTGCCCTTCCAGGAGGAGCTGAGCGGGCCGGAGGCGCAGGCCGCGGGCGGCGAGGACGACGAGCCGCCGACCCGGACGCTGCTCGCGCTGGAGCGGCTGGCGATGGCGGAGGACAGCCTCGCCGAGGGGCTGCTGCAGCTCATGGCCACCTTCGTGCCGGGCGAGGACGTCGAAGACACCCACGACGTCACGGACGACCAGGACGGCGAGGCCGCCGAGGACGTCGAGGGTGCGGACACCGGACACGGCGAGGCCGCCGAGGCCGCCGAGCCGGCGGAGGCGGGCGGGGATGCCGCCGAGGCCGCCGAGCCGGCTGCGGAGGAGGCGCCCGACCACGCCGACCACGTGCCCGCCGACCCCGGCCCCGCCGCCTGGGCGGCTGCCGCCGAGGCCGCGCCGTCCGCCTCCGCAACCGCGCTGATCCAGGCCGTCGCCGACGCGGCCCTGGTGCTGCACACCGGCGGCGAGGCCGCCCGCGCCGAACCCGCCGCGCTGCTCGCCGCCGCCCGGAGCCTCGGGCTGCGGGCCTGGGCCGCCACCTGGACCGGCCAGGGCCGGGAGTCCTTCGCCGCGCTCGCCGGGGCTCAGGCCCGGCCCCAGGTCGCCACCCTCGCCGAGCTGCTGGCCGGGACGGCCGGCCCCGGCCGCTCCCCCGACGGCTCGCTCGCCCTGGACCTCCTGGTCGTACTGGACGCCCCGCTGCTGGACGTCGAACTGGCCGCCACCCTGGTGGAGTCGCTCGCGGACGGCACCCGGCTGGTGCTCAGCGGCGACCCGGGCCAGCTCTGGTCGGCCGGCCCCGGCCGGTTCTTCGCCGACCTGCTGGCCGCCAAGGTCTGCCCGGCGGTCGCCTCCCGCACCCCGGACTTCGGCCCGATCGGCGAGTTGGTCTCCGGCGTCGGCATCGGCGAGTTGCAGCCGGTCGAGGCGCCGGACAAGGAGGTGGTCATCCTGACCGCCAAGGACGGCGGCGAGGCCGTCCACCGCGCCGCCCAACTGCTCACCGACTCGATCCCGCGGGCGCTCGGCATCCCCGCCGAGCAGGTCGTGCTGCTGACCCCGGGCCACGGCGGTCCGGCCGGTACGCGGGCGCTGAACGCCGCCGCCAAGGCCCGGCTGAACCCCGGCCCGGGGCGGTTCGGCGGTTTCGACCCGGGTGACCGGGTGGTGGAGTCCCCGGCGCCCGGGATCACCCGCCCGGCCCGGGTGCTGGACGGCGACGCCACCGGTCTCCACCTGGAGTACCCGGACGGCTCCCGCCGGACCGTCCCGCCCGCGGAGGCCGGGCGGCTGCGGCACGGCTGGGCGCTGACGGTCCACCAGGCACTCGGCCGCCGCTGGCCTGGGGTCGTGGTGGTGCTCCCCGAGGACGCCGGGCCGACGCTCACCCGGCAGTGGGTCTACACCGCCTTCGGGCGCGGCGAGCGGCACCTGTCGGTGGTGCACGCGGCGGGCCCGGCGCTCGTCCAGGCCGTCGCCGAGCGCCCGGCGCAGCCGCGCACCACCCGGCTGCGGGCGCTCCTCGCGGAGAACGCGGCCTCGGCGTACTGACCGGGCGGGTTCCCCGGGCGACGGAAGGGCGGGCCCGGAACGACCGG
>NZ_JBEPAK010000251.1:0-10286 GCF_040298565.1 Kitasatospora sp. NPDC001539
CCCGGCAGGAGACCTCCTGCCGGGCGCCGCCGTTCTGCCCGGTTGGGTAATAGGCTGGAAGCAGTCAGCCCGTTACCGAAATCTCTGGAAGGACCGCCGTGGAGCTCGCCTCGTACGCCGATCTCGCCGTTCGGCTGGTGAACACCGAGGAGCCCGAGCGCGGCACCGACACGCTGACCTCCGTGGACGCGGTGCGCGCCCTGTTCTCCGACTCCTCGCGGGCCGCCGCGCTCGCCGACGAGTCCGACGTGCCGCGGCTGCGGAGCGTGCGGACCAGGCTCCGCGGGGTGTTCGAGGCCGCCGCCGAGGGGGACGAGGTCCGGGGTGTCGACCTGCTGAACAGCCTGCTGATGGAGTACCCCGTCAGCCCGCTGGTCTCCGGGCACGACTACCTGGACGACGCCGGCCGACCGCGCTGGCACCTGCACCTCGCCGACAACTCGCCGACGGCCACCGCGCACTTCAGCGCCGTCGCCTGCATGGGCCTGGCCGTGCACCTCACGGAGCTGGGCGCCGACCGGCTCGGCATCTGCCAGGCGGCGCCGTGCCGCAACGCCTACCTGGACACCTCCACCAACCGCTCCCGCCGCTACTGCTCGGACCGCTGCGCGACCCGCGCCAACGTGGCCGCCTACCGGGCCCGCAAGCGCCAGGAGGCCGAGGCCGCGCTGCACGCCGGCCAGTAGCGGCCGCCACCGGCGGGCGGCCAGCGTCGGAAGCCCCCCGCGCGGGAGGGCTCAGACGTCCTCGACCCACGCCCCGAGCCGGCGGGCCAGGCCCGGCAGCCGGGCCAGCCGGGGGCTCAGCAGCAGCCGCTCCAGCCGGCGGCCCGGTGCCAGCCAGGCCGGGCTCGGGCGCAGCCGCAGCAGCACCCGGCCGAGCACCAGGTCGTCCGGGACCGGGCCGTAGCTGCGACTGTCGCTGTCCACCGGCCGGTTGTCGGAGAGCAGCCACCAGCCCTTCGGCCGGCGCTCGGCGGCCCGCTTCACGACCAGCAGGTCCTGCTGGAAGGGGTGGCGGAACAGCACCACCGCGCCGGGCCGGATCCGCGCGCCGTAGCGGACCAGCAGCTGGTCGCCCTCGCGCAGGGTCGGGACCATCGACGGCCCCGAGACGTCGACCAGCCCGAACGGCACCGCGCCGGCCCTCGCACCGGCCTCCGGCTCCCTGCTCCGCGCCACGACTCCTCCTCCCGGACGGTCCGGCACCAGTCTGCCGTACGGGACGCCATCCGTTCGGTGTCCGGATTACCCCGGTTCTCCATCCGTCTTTCGCCCTAGGCCCACCGCCCGATCGCGAAACCCGGAGGGCGGAAGGGTAATCTCGGGCGCGGGAAGACGATCTAAGGAAGGACTCCCATGTTCTCTCGTCTGTTTGCACCGCGTGCCACCGCCCACGCCCACTGCGACCTGCCCTGCGGCGTGTACGACCCGGCGCAGGCGCGGATCGAGGCCGAGTCGGTCAAGGCCACCCAGGAGAAGTACCAGGCCAACGAGGACCCGCACTTCCGCGCCCGCGCCATCATCATCAAGGAGCAGCGCGCCGAGGCCGTCAAGCACCACATCTCGGTGCTGTGGAGCGACTACTTCAAGGCCCCGCACTTCGAGAAGTACCCGCAGCTGCACAAGCTGATCAACGACACCCTGAAGGCCGCCTCGGCCGCCAAGGCGTCCACCGACCCGGCCACCGGTCAGGCCCTGCTGGACCTGATCGCCGAGGTCGACAAGATCTTCTGGGAGACCAAGCAGGCCTGAGCCTGACGCGTCGACACCCGGCCGCCCCCGTCCGCCCGTCGGACGGGGGCGGTCGTGCGTTCGCTCCCGGTCCGCACCGGGGTCCGCACCCGCTCCGAGCCTGCTCCGGGCCCGAGCCGGGTCCGAGCCGGGTCCGTGCCGGGCCCGTGCCCCGCCCCGAGCACCCCACCCCCGGTAAGGGTTGCCTGCCCTGAGTGGCTGTTATGCTGCCAGGGCGTCCGAGGGGGAAGTCCGGTGCGAATCCGGCGCTGACCCGCAACGGTGAGCGCGGTCCGGGGCACCCCCGCGTCCGCGCCAGTCCGATCGCCCCCGGTCGCTGACCTCCCGACAACTCGCCGTGGACTGCGAGGGGACGGCGCCCGGGCACGCCCCCGGCCGGCGCCCGCCCCGGCGCACCCGCGGCCCGAGGCAAGGCGCGGCCCCACGTGCACCGAAGTTCGCCCGTCCGCCGAATACCCGCCCTCCCGCTCGCCGCGGGCCTGGCCGTCGCCCTGCTGCTGTCACTGGTCTGCGGGGTCGCGCTCGGCGCCTCCGGGATCGGACTCCCCCGGGTGCTGCGGCTGCTGGGCGCCGGGCTGACCGGCGGCCGGCTGGACGCGGCCGAGGCCGCCGGCTACGCGATCGTCTGGGAGATCCGGCTGCCGCGCACCGTGCTGGCCGCGGTGGTCGGCGCCGGCCTGGCCGCCACCGGCGTCGCCGTCCAGGCGCTGGTGCGCAACGCGCTCGCCGACCCGTTCGTCCTCGGCATCTCCTCCGGCGCGGCCGTCGGCGCCAACGCCGTCCTGCTGTTCGGCGCCTTCGCCTCGCTCGGGGTGTGGGCGGTCTCCGCCTCCGCCTTCGGCTCCGCGCTGGTCGCCATGGCACTGGTCTACGTCGCCGCCCGCACCGCGTACGGCCTCACCCCGCTGCGGCTGGTGCTCACCGGAACCGCCCTGTCCTACGGCTTCTCCGCCGCCACCACCCTGATGGTCTTCGCCGCCGACCGCGGCGAGGCCGCCCGGTCCGCCATGATGTGGCTGCTCGGCAGCCTCGGCGGTGCCACCTGGGGCTCGGTGCCCGTCGCCGCCTGCACCGTGCTGGCCGGCCTGGGCCATCTGCTCTGCGCGGCCGGCCGGTTGGACGCGCTCGCGATGGGCGACGAGACCTCCGCCTCGCTCGGCGTGGACCCGGACCGGCTGCGCCGGGAGCTGTTCGCCGTCACCGCCGCCGTCACCGGGACCGTGGTCGCGGTCAGCGGGGCGATCGGCTTCGTCGGGCTGTTGGTGCCGCACCTGGCCCGGATGCTGGTCGGTGCCGCCCACCGCCGGGTGCTGCTGGTGGCGCCGCTCGCCGGGGCCCTGCTGCTGGTCTGGGTGGACATCGCCTCGCGCACCCTGCTGGCGCCCGCCGAACTGCCGGTCGGGGTGTTCACCGCGGTGCTCGGGGTCCCGGCCTTCCTGCTGCTGATGCGCCGCCGCGGCCAGGCCCTGGGAGGCCGCTGATGCCGCGCACCGAACCGACCGGGGGCGCCGAGGCGCTGGCCGTCGACGCCGTCACGGTGGAGCTGGCCGGCGCCCGGCTCGTCCACGAGATCAGCCTGGAGGCCGCCGCCGGGCAGGTGGTCGGCCTCGTCGGGCCGAACGGCAGCGGCAAGTCGACCCTGCTGCGCTGCGTCTACCGGGTGCTGCGGCCGGCCGGCGGAGCCGTCCGGCTGGACGGCGACGACCTGCACGCGCTCTCCGCCCGCGAGACGGCCCGGCGGGTGGCCGCGCTGCCCCAGGAGCACTCCGCCGAGTTCGACTTCACGGTGGCCGAGGTGGTCGCCATGGGCCGGCTGCCGCACCGCCGGGGGCTCGGCGGCCCGACCGACGGGGACCGGCTGCGCTGCACCGAGGCGCTGCGCAGGGTCCGGGCCGGCCACCTCGCCGACCGCGGCTTCCTGAGCCTGTCCGGGGGCGAGAAGCAGCGGGTGCTGATCGCCCGCGCGCTCGTCCAGGAGCCGCGGCTGCTGGTGCTGGACGAACCCACCAACCACCTGGACATCGCCCACCAGTTGGAGGTGCTGGCACTGGCCCGGGAGGCCGGGCCCACGGTGCTCACCGCCCTGCACGACCTCAACCTGGCGGCGGGCCACTGCGATCGGCTGTACGTGCTGCGGGCCGGCCGGATCGTCGCCTCCGGCGAGCCCCACGCGGTGCTCCGCCCCGAGCTGCTGGCGGAGGTGTTCGGCGTCCGGGCCACCCCCGTCCGGCATCCGGCGACCGGCGCCCTCCAGCTGCTGTTCGACCGCCTGCCCTGAACTGCTCGCGGACCACTCCGATCCGAAGGAAGCGACATGCGTACCAAGGCCGTTGCCGTTGCCGCTGCCACCCTGCTCGCCCTCGGGCTCACCGCCTGCGGCGCCGAGATCGCCCCGGGCCCGGCGGCCGCCGCCTCCGCCCACTACCCGGTGACCGTGGACAACTGCGGGGAGAAGCTCACCTTCTCGCACCGGCCCGCCCGGGTGGTGACCAACGACGTCAACATGGCCGAGCTGATGTTCTCGCTCGGCCTCGCCGACCGGATGGCCGGCTACGTGATGCCGGACGACAAGGGCCGGGTCGACCGGGTGGCCTGGAAGGACGGCTACCAGCAGACCAGTTGGCTCTCCAGGAAGTCGCTCACCAAGGAGATCGCCCTGGACGCCGGGGCCGACCTGGTGTTCGCCGGCTGGCACTACGGCTTCGACGAGGGCAGCGGCGTCACCCCGCAGGCGTTCAAGGCGCTCGGGATCGACTCCTACGTGCTCAGCGAGTCCTGCCGCAGCGGCCGGGGCAGCGAGCGCGGGGTGATGGACCCGCTGGACGCGCTCTACACCGACCTGACCAACCTCGGCGAGATCTTCGACGTCAGGGACCGCGCCGACCGGCTGGTCGCCGACTTCCGGGCGAGCATCGCCGCCGTCCCCCAGCCCGGACGCCGCCCGTCGGTCTTCCTGTACGACAGCGGCCAGGACAAGCCGTACACCGCCGGGAGGTTCGCCGCTGCCGACCGGATCATCGACCGGGCCGGCGGGTCCAACATCATGGGCGACCTCGCCGACAGCTGGGTCACCGCGGGCTGGGAGAGCGTGGTGCGGCGCGATCCCGAGGTGATCGTGATCAACGACTACGCGACCCCGAGCGCCGAGGAGAAGCGCGCGTTCCTCAAGTCCTTCCCGCCGCTGGCCGGCGTCTCGGCGATCAGGAACGACCGGATCGTGGTCATGGACTACGCGGACCTGGTCGAGAGCCCGCGCAACCCCGCCGCGATCAGCACCCTGGCCGCCTACCTGCGCACCGTGCCGGCCGGCTGACCGGCGTCCGGCCGGCCCGGTCCCACCGGCCCGGTCGCACCCGTCCGGTCGGGCGTACGCTCGGAGTACGAGCCGACGGACCGACCGGAGGAACGAGACCATGACCACCATGGCGGCGCCGTCCGCCTTCGACACCCGGGCGCTGCGCGAGGGCATCGAGCGCTGCGACGCCGACGCCCTCCTGGCGCTGTACGCCGAGGACGCCGAGCTGCGCGTGGTCGACCGCAAGACCCAGCCCAGCCACCCCCTGGTGATGCACGGGCGGGACGAGATCGGCGCGATGCTGAGCGACGTCTACGGCCGCGAGATGACCCACAAGCTGGAGCAGGTGGTCGTCCAGGAGGACCACGTCGCCTTCCTGGAGTCCTGCCGCTACCCCGACGGCGTGCGGGTGCTGATGGCCTCGATGGCCGACCTGCGGGACGGCCGGATCGTCGACCAGACCTCGGTCCAGGCCTGGGACGAGCCGGGGGTCGAGCAGTAGGCTCGCGGCATGATCCGCACCGCCGTCGCCACCGACGTCCCCGTCATCCTGACCATGATCCGCGAGCTCGCGGAGTACGAGCGGGCTCCGCAGGAGGCCGTGGCCACCGAGGAGCAGCTCCGCGAGGCGCTGTTCGGCCCGAACCCCGCGCTGTTCGGTCTGATCGCCGAGGACGACACCACCGGCGAACCGGTCGGCTTCGCCGTCTGGTTCCTCAACTTCTCGACCTGGCGCGGCTCCCACGGGATCTACCTGGAGGACCTCTACGTCCGCCCGGAGGCCCGCGGCGGCGGCCACGGCAAGGCGCTCCTGCTGGAGCTGGCGCGGATCGCCGTCGAGCGGGGCTACGCGCGGGTGGAGTGGTCGGTCCTGGACTGGAACCAGCCCTCGATCGACTTCTACAAATCGCTCGGCGCGGTGCCGATGGACGAGTGGACCGTCTACCGGCTCACCGGCGAGGCACTCACCGCCGCCGGCAGTCGTTGACCGTCCGGGACGTCGGGAACCGGCGTCCGGGCAGTCGGCGTCCGAGACGTCGCCGGGCGGACGCCGGGAAGTCGGAAGTCGCCGGACCGGCTGCTGAGTACGGGCAAAGGCCCTGCCACCCAGCGTCGCAATGCCTTACCATGAGTAACTCTCGCACCGGGGTGCGGAGCACACGCAGCGAAGGCCGATCAGCGGCATCGGCGCCCTTCGAGGGGTGGCAAGGCGCCCCTCGACGGGTAGCACAGGTACCAACCAAGCACAGCGCGTCACCCAGGAGGCAAGGGTGTCCCAGATCGACAGCGATCTCGGAGTTCAGGACTTCGTGGAGGTCCGGCTGCCCGCGGCGGGGGCTTACCTCTCCGTGCTGCGAACAGCGACCGCCGGGCTCGCGGCCCGGCTGGACTTCACCCTCGACGAGATCGAGGACCTGCGGATCGCGGTGGACGAGGCCTGCGCCATCCTGCTCCAGCAGGCGGTGCCCGGGTCCGTGCTGTCCTGCGAGTTCCGCCTGGTCGGCGACTCGTTGAAGGTGACGGTCGCGGCTCCCACCACGGACGGCAGGGCGCCCGAGCGGGACACCTTCGCCTGGACGGTGCTCTCCGCGCTGGCCGGCGAGGTCGACTCGTCGGTCGCCGAGGACAACACCGTGTCCATCAGCCTGCACAAGAAGCGCGGCGGGTCCGCCGCCCACTAGCCGGCCCCGAGCAGCACCCTGCAAGGGCCGTCCGCCGCTCCCCCACCGGGGCCGGCGGGCGGCTCCCGGTACCGCCGCCGTGCGGTACGACCAACGAGACGATGCCGGGGCCCACGGCCCCGGCGCTCCCGGAACGGAACGGGGGAATGGCCGTGAGTGATCTGGACCGTACCGGCCTCGCGACGGCGGGCCCTGCCGTACCGACCCAGGCGAGCGTTCCCGGCCTCGCCGCCAACGACGAAGCGCACCCGAAGGACGCCCACCGGATGAGCCACCCGACCGAGCCGACGTCTGAGCCGACGCCCGCCTCCACGCCCCCGCCGGACCCGGCGGACGGGGCCGTGGAGCTGCACGGCGCCGTGCCCGCCCAGGGCTCGCACCGCACCGGCGCCCCGGACCGGGAGGCCGCCCGCGCGCTGTTCGTCCGGCTGTCGGCGCTGCCCGAGGGCTCCCCGGAGCGCGTCGAGCTGCGCAACCAGCTGGTGCGGATGCACATCCCGCTGGTGGAGCACCTGGCCCGGCGCTTCCGCAACCGCGGCGAGCCGCTGGACGACCTGACCCAGGTCGCCACCATCGGGCTGATCAAGTCGGTGGACCGCTTCGACCACGAGCGCGGGGTCGAGTTCTCCACCTACGCGACGCCGACCATCGTCGGGGAGATCAAGCGGCACTTCCGCGACAAGGGGTGGGCGGTGCGCGTCCCGCGCCGCCTCCAGGAGCTGCGGCTGTCGCTGACCACGGCCACCAGCGAGCTCTCCCAACGGCACGGCCGCTCCCCCACGGTGCACGAGCTGGCCGAGCACCTGGGGATCTCCGAGGAGGACGTCCTGGAGGGTCTGGAGTCCGCGAACGCGTACTCCACGCTGTCCCTGGACGTCCCGGACAGCGACGACGAGTCGCCGGCCGTGGCGGACACCCTGGGCGCCACCGACGAGGCGCTGGAGGGCGTCGAGTACCGCGAGTCGCTCAAGCCGCTGCTGGCCCAACTGCCGCCCCGCGAGCAGAAGATCCTGGTGCTGCGGTTCTTCCGGAACATGACCCAGTCGCAGATCGCCGCCGAGGTGGGGATCTCCCAGATGCACGTGTCCCGGCTGCTGGCGCGGACCCTGGCCCAGCTGCGGGAGAAGCTCCTGGTGGAGGAGTAGGACTGACGGCCGCTCAGCCCGCGCGGGCGCGGCCGTCCGGCACGCTCAGGACCCCGGCGGCCCTGCGCGCTCAGCCCTCGTGCTGGGCGTACAGGGCCGCCGTCGTCCTCGGGTTCAGCAGCGAGCCGATCCCCACCAGGCCGAGCAGGCCCACCACCGCGCCGACCGCGATCATCGCGCCGCCGCTCTGGATCATGTAGTACGCGACCGGCAGGCAGATCGAGTTGGTCAGCACGGCCGGGCTGCGGCCCCAGCGGCGCTCCCTGAGTAGCGCCCGGGCGGCCAGGACGGGCAGCACGCCGAGCAGCACGATGACCAGGCCGCCGAACTCGTTCAGGGCCAGCTGCTTGGCCTGGCCGGACACCGCGGACACCATGTCCGAGACGCCGACGACGGCCAGCGCGACGCCCTCCAGGGCGGTGATGGCGGCGCCCACGGTGAGCGGAACCGGGCGGGCGGATGCGGGTGCGGGGGTTTCTGCGGTCACTCCAGCAGGGTAGCCGCCGGTTGGTACGTACCGACCCGTAGGCTTTCCCCATGCGCGCTCTCCTGGTCGTGAACCACAAGGCCACCACCACCAGTGGCCGCACCAGGGACGTACTGATCCACGCCCTGCGCAGCGACCTCAAGCTGGAGGTCGCGGAGACGCAGTACCGGGGCCACGCGCGCGACCTGGCCCGCGAGGCGGCGCAGGACGGCACCGTCGACCTGGTGGTGGCCCTGGGGGGCGACGGCACGGTCAACGAGGTGGTGAACGGGCTGCTGGCGCACGGCCCGGGCGAGCGGGTCCCGCGACTGGCCGTGGTGCCGGGCGGTTCGACCAATGTGTTCGCCCGCGCGCTGGGCCTGCCCAATGACCCGGTGGAGGCCACCGGCGCCCTGCTGGACGCCCTGGACCGGGGGCGCGAGCGGCCGATCGGGCTGGGCAAGGCGATGACCGAGGGGCTGCCGGACCGCTGGTTCACCTTCACCGCCGGCCTGGGCTTCGACGCCGGGGTGGTCGGCCGGGTCGAGGAGCAGCGCCGGGCCGGGCGGAAGTCCACCCACGCCCTGTACGTCGGGCAGGCGCTCCGGCACTACTTCACCCAGCGTGAGCAACGCCGAAAAGGCCCGGTGACCCTGGAACTACCGGGCCACGAGGCCGTGCCGGGCCTCGTCCTGGCGATAGTCAGCAACACCTCGCCGTGGACGTTCCTCGGCAACCGTCCGGTCTACCCCTCGCCCCTCGCCTCCTTCGACACGGATCTCGACGTCTTCGGCATCACCCTGATGACGGCGTTCGGCACCGCTCGAACGGTCCGTCAGATCCTGCGGTCGCACGCGCCTTCGAGCGACGGCGCCCCACCGGCCGGGCCGTCCGGAAAGCACGTCGTCTCCTATCACGACGTCAGGCACTTCACCTTGGTTTCGCAGGAACCCGCCCCGTTCCAGGTCGACGGGGACCATCTTGGAGACCGGAGGCGGGTCAGTTTCACAGGCGTACGGCGGGCACTGCGTGTGATTGTGTGACCGGAAGCGGGCTTCGCCCTTCTTCTCGAACGCACAAGCCCCCTTCACTCCATAGAAGTACTGGCTGTGAGCTAGGCGACACCGAAGAATCAAAAATTCCTCCCCGAAGGGGGTTGTATCCGAGCCCGAGGTTTGCGAACCTCTACATGGCGATCGGGACACATCGCAGCGACGGCACCTCCGGAACCACAGGAGCGCCGACCGCGGGGTGTCCCTCGAATCGCCGAATCCCCCTAGCGCAGACCACCCGGGCCCGGTGGGCCTTTGGTCTCTTTTGCTGTTGTGGGATTCGTGAAAGCGTTCACATTCACAAGCCATTCGATTATGCCGATCGGGCCACCCCCGCGGCAGGAGGAGTTGGACGACCATGGACTGGCGCCACCGCGCTGTCTGCCGCGAAGAGGACCCGGAGCTGTTCTTCCCGATCGGGAACACCGGTCCTGCTCTGCTGCAGATCGAGGAAGCCAAGGCCGTGTGCCGCCGCTGTCCGGTGATGGAGCAGTGCCTCCAGTGGGCGCTCGAGACCGGTCAGGACGCCGGCGTCTGGGGCGGTATGAGCGAGGACGAGCGTCGTGCGATGAAGCGCCGTGCCGCCCGCAACCGCGCCCGCACCGCCTGATCAGCCCCGTCTGGTCACACGCCGTAGCAGCAGCAACAACCGCAGTACCGATCAACACATGATCAAAGGCTTCCCTGCACCTCCTGGTGAAGCCTTCCGCACAAAGGGCCCCGCCTGGCGAGGTCCCGCGACACCCGGGCCGTCCAGCCACTTGATACTGTTCACTTAGAGCAATATCGTGGAGCTGAGGCGCTCACCGTGTGCAACGCACCGGCCAGTGTCGCACCACCCAGAGCCCCCGTTCCGGCCGACTCCCCCCGACGGCCGGAACGGGTTGAGAGG
>NZ_JBEPAK010000252.1:0-10234 GCF_040298565.1 Kitasatospora sp. NPDC001539
GCCGGCTCCCGACCGGCCGCCCGCCAAGGTGCCGTCCCGGGTGCGGAGTTCACCGCACCCGCGCTGCTCGGCCTGGAGCCGGTGGTGCCGGGCCGCCCCGGGCCGGTCCCGCCGCCCCGCAAGGTGGGCGCCGCCGAAGTGCTCGGCGTCGAACGGGCCGTCCGGGAGATCCGACTGGCCGACGACGCCCACGGCGCCGACGCCCTGTACGACATGGCCGGGCAGTCGCTGCGGACCGCCTACGTCCTGCTGAACGAGGGCGAGTACACCGCCGAGACGGAGCGCAGGCTCCAGGCGGGAGCGGGCGAACTGGCCATCTCGGTGGGCTGGTTGGCACACGACTCGAACCGGCTCGCGGACGCCCGCTCGTTCTACGCGGAGGCGCTCGCCACCGCCCGGATGGCCGGGGACTCCGCCCTGGAGGCGCACGTCTTCTGCAACAGCGCATTCCTCGCCCGGGACGCCGGGCGCCCGCGCGAGGCACTCCGTGCCGCACAGGCCGGGCAGTCCGCCGCCCGGCACCTGGACTCCGACCGGCTGCTCGCCCTGCTGGCGATGCGCGAGGCCGGCGCCTGGGCCCTGCTGCGGGACCGCCCCGCCTGCGAACGCGCGCTCGTCCGGGCGTACACGCTGTTCGACCGGGGTCCCTGCGAGGCCGATCCGGAGTGGATGACCTTCTTCGGCGAGGCGGAGATCGCCGGTCTGCAGTCGCAGTGCTGGTCCGCGCTCGGCGACTGGGACCGCGCCAGCGAGCAGGCCGCGCTCGCCATAGCGCTGCAGGAGCCGCACTTCGTCCGCAACCGGGTGCTGTACACCGCCGAGCTGGCCCACGACCGGCTCGGCCGGGGGGACCTGGCGGGCGCGGCGCACCACGGCTCGGCCGCCGTCGCCCTGTTCGGCGAGGTCCGCTCGGCCCGGATCCGCAGCATGCTGGCGGACACCGCGGGACGGCTGCGTCCGCACGCCAGGGTGCCCGAGGTCCGCCGCTTCCTGGCCGGCTACGACCAGGCCGCGGCAGCCTGAGCGGCGGCGGGCCCGGGCCTGCCGACCAGCAGCCTGGCGACCGGGGGTCCGGCGCCCCGGGACCCGGCTACCCGAGGCCCGGCGGGCTCGGCAGAGCGGGTGGCCTCGGACGGGTCGGTGGGCCGAACCCGGTCAAGCCGGCTCAGCCGGGTCGGGCCGGTCGGGCCCGCCATCCCGGCCGGCGGGGTCAGTGCCCCGGCTTGAAGCCGAGTCCTTCCAGGTGGGACAGGTCGTTCCACACCTCGACCGCCGGAGCGCCGTACTCCCAGGACAGCACGCACAGCGCCGCCGTCCCGAGCTTGAACCGCTGGGCGAACTCGGGCGGCAGACCCAGCCAGCGGGCGGTCAGGATGCGCAGGAGGTGGCCGTGCGCGAACACGATGACGTCCTGGTCCGCGCAGTGCATCACGGTGGTGTCCGGCTGCGGGACGCCGTGCTCGTCCTTGAGGCCGGCGAGGAAGGAGTCCACCCGGGCGGCCACCTCGGAGAGCTTCTCGCCGCCGGGCACCCCGTCGCGCCAGATCAGCCAGCCCGGGTGGTCGGTGGCCCGGATGTCCGCTCCGGTGCGGCCCTCGTACTGGCCGTAGTCCCACTCCAGCAGCTCGGGGCGCTCCACCGCGCGGTCCCCGAAACCGGCCAGTTCGCAGGTCTCCTCGGCCCGGCCGAGCGGGCTGGTGTAGACGAGCGCGCCCGGCAGCCCGTTCCAGGGCGCCTTGGCGAGTCGGGCGCCGAGCGCCCGGGCCATCGCGCGGCCCTGCTCGGTCAGCGGGATGTCGGTGCGGCCGGTGTGGCGGCCGGTGGCCGACCACTCGGTCTCACCGTGGCGGACCAGCACGATTCGGGCGGGCATGGGAGGGCTCCTCGCAACGGGGCGGTCAACGGTCGGTCTCACCCTTGAGCACCGGGCTCCATGATCCCCCACCCGGGCGGCGGCCACGAGGGCGGGCCCGGTGACCGGCGGTTTCGGTGGTCGGCCGAGGTGGTCGCCACTGCCGAGCATCGGCTCGTCCGGAGCCCGCCCGACGGCCGGCCGGACCCGGACGCACCGGACCCGGACGGGCGGTACCCGGACGAGCCGGACCCGGGCGGGCGGGACCTCGGGCGGACGCGCAGTGCGGACGGACGAACTCACGCGCGTACGGGCCTGCCGTCGGGCGCCGGCCGACCCGGCGGTCCCCTCAGGCTCCGATGTTCTCCAGGTCGTCGAGCAGGCTCGGCTGCGTCGGCTCCCAGCCGAGGGCACTGCGGGTGTGACTGCTGGACGCGGGCTGGTCGGTCGCGAAGATCGGGCCGAGGGGCCCGAAACCGTCCTGCGGGACCGGCTGGACCGGCAGGCCGAGCCGCCGCCCGATGACCGCGGCGATGTCGCGTACCGCGTCGCCTTCGTCGGCGACGGCGTGCCACGCCGTTCCGGCCGGGGCCTTCTCCAGCGCGAGACGGAACAGCCGGGCGGCGTCGAGCGCGTGGACGGCGGGCCAGCGCTGCGCGCCGTCTCCGGGGTAGCCGGCGACTCCGGTGCGGCGGGCGATGTCGGTGAGCAGTCCGGCGAATCCGCCCTGGCCCTGGTTGTGGACGGTGCGCGGCAGCCGCACCGCCGAGCTGCGCACGCCCTGCGCGGCGAGGGCGAGCGCGCGGTTCACCGACGTGCTGCGTCCGCCGACCGGCCCGTCCAAGGGCAGCGGGTCCTCCTCGGTCGAGGCGCGCCCCGGCACGTGGGGCGTGCCGGACACGGTGACGAGCGGGCGGTCCGTGCCGATGAGGGCGTCACCGAGCGCCGCGAGCGCGGCACCTTCTTCGGCGATCGCGCGCGCGAGCGCCTCGGGCGAGCTGAAGTCGTGGTTGAAGGCGAGGTGGATGACGCCGTCCGCCCGATCCGCGCCGGTCCGCAGCACGTCGAGGTCGGTGAGACCGCCACGGAGCACGTCGGCTCCCGCGGCTTCGGCGCGGGCCGCGGAGGCGTCGGAACGGGCGAGGGCGGTGACGGAATGGCCTGCGTCGAGCAGTTCTGCGACGACGGCGGACCCGATCAGACCCGTTCCGCCGGTGATGAAGACGCGCATGGCAAGCTCCAGGGGAGTGATGCGACTGGTGTCCCATCACCGTACACCGCGATGGGACGGATGTCGCATCACTTAGGATGGCCGTATGCCGAGATGGAAACCGGATGCCCGGCAGCGCCTGGTCGTGGCAGCGCTGAGCCTGTTCGCCGAGCAGGGCTATGACGACACGACGGTCACGCAGATCTCCGAGCGCGCGGGGCTCACCCGGAGCACCTTCTTCCGCCACTTCTCCGACAAGCGGGAGATCCTCACGGCGGGACAGACGACGCTCAGCCGCCTGCTGGCCGAGGGCATCGAAGCCGCCCCAGCGGACGCGACACCGCTGACGGCCGTCGCGGCCGGCCTGGAACGCGCCTCGGGCGAGATGACCTCGTTCAACCGCGAGCTCAGCCCGCTGCTGCACGCGGCGATCGAGGCGAACGAGGAGTTGCAGCGGCGCGACGCGCTGAAGAGCATCGGCATGGCCGCGGCCATGGTCGACGCGCTGGGGCGGCGGGGCGTGCCGGAGTCCACGGCGCAGGTGGCCGCCGGGCTCGGCGTGCTCGCGTTCAGGCTCGGGTACACCCGGTGGGCCGACCCCGCCCGCGACGAGGACCCCGGCGAGCTGGCGACCTTCACCCGAGCCGCCTTCGACGAACTCCGCGCGGCAGCCGCGGAGCTCCGCTAGCACCCGCAGTCGACCCCGCGGCGGCGGACCGCAGCAACGATGCGCCGTCCCGACCCCCGCACACCGCCCCGCCCCCCGCACACCGCCCCGACCACCCAACGCACCGCTCCGCCCCCCTCCCCGCGCACCGTTTCCGGCCGGAACGCGCCGGTCCGCCCCGCGTTGTCGGACCCGGATGCGACACTGGGCCGCACCATGAACGTCTCGACGAACGTCCCGCTCAGCGGGCCCGCTGAGCCGCTCGCCCAGCGGCTCGCCGAGCTGCGCGGACCGGCCCCCCAGCGCAGTCTGAACGCCCGCGCCCTCGCCGCGCTCGCCGCCAATCCGGGCTGTCACCGCCGCGCGGTGCTGGACGCGGTCGGGGTCGACAAGTCGGCGCTGGCCGCGCGGCTCGGCCGGCCCGCGCCCTTCGGCCAGTCACCCTTCGCGATCGCCCGTGGCGTGATCTTCGAGTCCCGGCTGAAGGCGGACGACTACTCGGCGCTGCTGGAGCCGCTGCGCGCCCACCTCGGCGTCCCGGCCGACGACCGCGCCCCGCTGTCGGTGCCCGACCTGCTGCACCGCTCCGGCCCGGCCGTCCGCGCCGACCGGACGGCCCAGGCGCTGGCCGCGGCAGCGGCCGAGCCGCAGGCCTGGACACTGCTGGACCACCCGATGCTGCGCCTGGAGGTCGCGGGCGGCACCGCCTACCTGGAGCCGGACGCCCTGGTGGTGCACGGCGGGCGCTGCACGGTGGTCGAGATCAAGTCCTTCCCGGTACTGGACGGCGGCGCCGACCCGGCGAAGGTCGGCGCCGCGGCCCGCCAGGCCGCGGTGTACGTGCTGGCGCTGCAGCGGGCCGCCGCCGCGGCCGCCGGGCAGGCGCCGCCCGACGACCCGTACACCGAGCAGCGGCTGCCGGGCAGTCCCCGCACCACCGTGCTGCTGGTCTGCCCGAAGGACTTCGGCAACCGGCCGACGGCCGTCGCCGTCGACGTCCGCCGCGAGCTGGCCGTCACCCACCGCCAGCTGAGCCGGATGACCGGCATCGAGCGGCTGCTGGACACCCTGCCGCCGGGCACCGACTTCGACCTGGCCACCGACGAGGACGGCACCCCGGCCCGCACCGCCGAGCAGCTGACCGCCGCGGTGGAGGCCGTCCCCGCGGCGTACAGCCCGGACTGCCTCTCCACCTGCGAACTCGGCTTCCACTGCCGCGCCCGGGCCCGCTGCGACGACCGGGTCGAGCAGCTCGGCCGGGGGGTGCGCGGGGAGCTGGGCAGCATCCGTACGGTCACCGAGGCGCTGGCCGCAGCCTCCGGCAGGGGCACCGCCGGTGCGGCCCCCGGCCCCGGCGACGACACCGCCGCCGAGCGCGGCACGGGCGAGCACGGCACGGGCGAGTACGGCCCGGCCGAGCACGACGCGGCCGAGCGCCTCGCCTACGCGGCCGCCCTGCGCGCGGAAGCACTCGGTGGCCCGGCATGAGTCTGCTCAGCACCCTCGCCCGGCTGGAGGCCGTCCGCAGCGGGCGGGCCGAGCCGCTGGCCACCGTCCGGCACCGGCACCTCTCCGAGCGCCCGATGGTGCTGGTCCCGTTGGCCGCCGCCGGCGAATCCGGCGCGCCGTTGGCCGTGATGCTGGGCACCGACCGGGACGCGCCCCGGCTGCACTTCGTCCCCCAGCCGCTCAACCGCGCCCTGCGGTTCGACTTCCTGGCCGAACTGGCCGCCGACCTGCTCCCGTACCTGGAGTCCTTCGCCGACGACGTCGAGCAGATCGAGGGCTCCGAGAAGGACCCGGAGACCGGCGAGAAGACCCAGGTCTTCCGCGAGCTGTGCAGCGACGCCCCGCAGCTGATCGTCCCCAACAGCGGGGGCGTGCACCACCTCGCGCTGATCGGCCGCTCCACCAGGTTCCGCCGCACCGCCGAGGACGCCGACCCGGGCCCGTACCCGGCGCCCCTGCGGGTGCCGCTGCTCGGGCGCTGGCTCACCCACCTCACCGACCGCGCCCAGGTGCCCGGCTCCAGCCTGCTGCTGCCGATGACCGGCCTGCTCGCCCGGCACTGGGCCACCGGCCAGAGCCATCTGGAGGACCAGCACCTGGCCGCCCAGCTGGCCTGGCACGACCCGCCGCCCGATCTGACCGGCGCGCAGGCGGCCGAGCTGGCCGAGTCCGGCCGGGACGAGCACGGCCTGCTGCTGCACCCGCCGGCCGGCCCGACCACCGACCCGCGCTTCGACGAGTTCGTGCTCGCCCCGGCGATCGCCCGCTACGACTCGGCCGTCACCGCCCTCCAGCACGGTGCGGACCAGCACGACGAGGTGGCCGCGGAGCGCGCCCGGGCGGCCGTCCGCTCGGCCGTCGACCAGCTGCGGGACGTGCTGAGCGCCGCCCTGCTGCCCACCTGGCGGGACGTCTGGCGGGGTCTGGACCTGCTGCGCGCCCTGCCGCCGGCCGGCCACCTGGAGGAGCGCTGGACCGGCGACCGCTGGTCCTACACCGGCCACCGGGACCGCCTGGCGGCCGGTGAGCCCCCGCAGCCCCGGCAGGACGACGCCGTCACCGCCGCCCGCAAACTCGCCCAGCGCGAGCGCGAGCAGGCGCGCCTGGACGTCCAGGAGGCGCTGGACGACCCGCTGGCGATGGCCGAGCACCGGCTCGCCGGTGAGGCGTTCAGCGGGGTGGTGACGGAGGTGGTGCCGGACTGGGACACCTCCGGCCGCTCCCCCAAGCCCCGCCCGCTGGTCACCGTGCGCACCGCCGACCGCCCGCACGCGGACCCCGGCCGGGAGGTGCACCGGGTGCACGGGCCGTCCGCGCAGCGGGCCGAGATCGTCGCGGTCGAGCCCGCCGAGGGCACCATCACCCTGCGGGTGCTGTCCGGCATGGGCCGCAAGAAGGAGCCCGAACCGGGCAGCCTGCCCGAGCCGGGCGAGCCGGTCACCTTCACCCTGTTCGAGCTGACGGTCCGCCAGTCCGCTCCGCTGCCCGAGCCGGACGACACCCCGTGGACCCACGGCGGCCCGCCCGGCGCCGCAGCCTCAGCCGCCCCGTCGACCGCCTCCGAGGAGTGGGAGTGATGGCCGGACCGACCCCCGACCAGGCCAAGACCCCGGGGGCGCTCCCCGAGCGGTCCCCGGGCGCCGAGTCCCCGGGCGCCGAGTCCCCGGGCGCCGCCGCCGACGCCGCCGTGGCCCGGATCCTGGCGGCCACCGTCCACCCGGCGGTCGGCGCCCCGCGCGGCGTCGTGGTGGACTCGCCGCCCGGAGCCGGGAAGTCCACGCTGGTGGTGCGGGCCGCCCGCGAGCTGGTGGCGGCCGGCGAGCGGCTGATGATCGTGGCCCAGACCAACGGCCAGGTGGACGACCTGGTCGGCCGACTGGCCGAGAAGGCACCGGAGTTGACGATCGGCCGACTGCACGCGGCGGACTCGGCGCCGGGCCCGGAGGTGTTGCGGCACGCCAACGTCACGCCCTCCGACAAGGTCGCCGACCTGGCCGGGCAGGACGTGGTGATCTCCACCTCCGCGAAGTGGCAGTGGGTCCGGGCGGAGGCGCCGTGGCGGCACGCGATCGTCGACGAGGCGTACCAGATGCGCTCGGACGCCCTCCTCGCGGTGGCCCGGCTGTTCGAGCGGGCGCTGTTCGTCGGCGATCCGGGCCAGCTGGACCCGTTCACCGTGGTCGGCACCGAGCAGTGGGCGGGCCTGTCCTACGACCCGTCCGGCAGCGCCGTGGTCACCCTGCTGGCACACAACCCGCAGATCGAGCCGCACCGGCTGCCGGTCTCCTGGCGGCTGCCCGCGAGCGCGGCCCCGCTGATCTCCCGGGCGTTCTACCCGTACACGCCGTTCCGCTCCGGCACCGGCCCGGACGACCGGCGGCTGACCGCCGCCGTCCGCCCCGACGGCTCGGCGCTGGACGCCGTGATCGACCGGGCCGCCGAGCACGGCTGGGCGCTGCTGGAACTGCCCGCCCGGCACACCGTACGGACCGATCCGCAGGCGGTGGCGGCCGTCGCGGCCACCGTCCGGCGGCTGCTGGAGCGCGGGCTGACGGCCCACTCCGAGCAGGGCCGGGCCCCGCTCACCGCGGACCGGGTCGCCGTCGGCACGGCGCACCGCGACCAGGCCGCGGCCGTCCGGGCGGCCCTGCTCAGGGCGGGCGTCCCGGTGGACGGCGCGGCCGGGCCGGCGGTGACCGTGGACACCGCCAACCGGCTGCAGGGCCGGGAGTACGACGTCACGGTGGTGCTGCACCCGCTCTCCGGGCGCCCGGACGCGACCGCCTTCCACCTGGAGACCGGTCGGCTCTGCGTGCTCGCCTCCCGGCACCGGCACGCCTGCATCGTGGTGGCCCGAGCCGGGATCGCCGAGCTGCTGGACGAACACCCCTCCACCGAGCCGGTCCAGTTGGGCGTCCCGGTGGCCTTCCCGGACGGCTGGGAGGCCAACCACCAGGTGCTCCAGCACCTCGGCGGCCACCGGGTCCGCCTGCGGTAGCCGCGGTCAGTCCTCGGTCTCGCACACCGCGAAGGCCACCACCGAGCCGTGCGCGGCCTGGGCGCTCCAGCCGGTCGCGTCGGCGGTCGGGCCGTTGGCGCGCACCGGACCGTCCGCGTCGGGCTGCAGCCGGTAGCCGCCGCCGGTGAGGTGGGTGCCGGCCGGGCAGGTCGCGGTCGAGACGCCGCCAGGGGCGCTGGCCGGCCCGGTGACCACCTTCGCCGTCTCGGCGGCGAAGGCCGGCGCCGCCGCCGACCCCGGGACGACCGGGGCGAGTACGGCGGCGGCGAGCAGAGCGCGGGCGGACAGAACCCGGGCGAGCCGGGCGCGTCCGGACAGGGCCCGGACGGACAGCGTGCGGGCGGACACGGCCCGGGCGAAAAGGGCAGGGGTGACCAGGGCCGGGGTGAACAGGGCTCGGGCGGGCGGGGTCTTCGGCAGGTGCATGGGAACTCCGGTCGGGTGGCGTGACTCCTACACCCGGCCAACCGGTTCGCATGCGATTCGGATGCGATGTGGATGCGCGGCGCCCGTGGCGCGCGCCCGGCGCGCGCCGGGGAATAGCGCCCGCACGCGCACCGTTCCGTTACCGGCTGCCGCCGCGAGACAATGGACGACGGCCACAGCCGGGCGGCGCGGCCCGGAGCAGTCCGCCCGCCCCTCCCTCACCGAAACCCCGGAGGTGTCCGTCCATGCCCGACTCCCCCGCCGAGGCGCCCGAGCCCACGCGGCGGCTGCGCCCCGTGCAGCTGCTGTTCGAGCCGCAGTCCGCCGAGCCGGAGCCGGAACGATTCTTCGACCTGGAGTCCATCGACGACCCCGGGGAGCTGCTGCGCCGCTCCACCGAACTGGCCCTCGCCTTCCGGACCGCCGCCGAGCGGGCCACCGACTTCCAGGCGGTCGCCGCCGCGCAGCTGGCGGACCCGCGCCGGTTCGACGCGCTCTCGGACGCGGAGATCGCCGAGCGGGCGGACTGGACCCCCGACTACGCCGCCAAGATGATCGAGTACGGCCGCGGCCTGCTCCAGCCGCGTCGCCAGGAGGACTGACGAGCGTCCCTGGCATATGCCAGCGCGGAGGGTACGCCGTGTCCCGTCGGCCTGTCCGGCGAACGGCGCTTTTCGTCACGCCGGGGGCGTGCACGGCGCACGCTACTGGGCGTGGACATCTGGACGCATCAGTCGGTCGAGTACGTCAGCGCGGCCGGGGAGGCCTGGCTCGCCTCCGCCAGCGAGTACCCGCGCAGCATGCGCGCCCTCTGGGACTCCCGCCCGTGGGCGCCCTCGGTGCTGCCCTGCGGGCGCGCCTTCGACGTGATCAGCATGCCGGCGCTGTTCGGCCGCCGGGTGCTGGACGAGCTGTGGGCGTCCGGCCCGGGCTGCGGGCCGGTCGCGGGTTACCGGGGGCGCATCCTGCTGTTCGTCCAGCCCGGCGCGGCGCCCCGGCTGCGCCGGCTGCTGGCCTGGGAGGAGTGGGCCCGGGACGTGCCGCCGCTGCTGTGCCACGGCAGGGGCGACGCGGTGACGGTGCCGCCGCTCCAACGGATGGTGCACGGCCCGGAGTCCCCGGGCCTGGGCTCGGGGCGCTGGATCGTCGCCCCCGAGGAGCGGGAGCCCTGGCTGCCCGGTGCCTCGGTGGTGCTCTGGGCCTGCGTACGGGCGGCGCGCGAGCCCGGCGCGTCCGCCCCGACGGAGCCGGTCCTCGTGACCGGGAGGTGAACGGGGAGCGACAGCGGCTCGGGAGACAGGCGGCGGCCGGGGCGGATATTCGATTTTGGCTCGACCGCGGGCCGCTGCTACAGTTTCCGTGTCAGCAGGCGCCGCTAGCTCAGTTGGTTAGAGCAGCTGACTCTTAATCAGCGGGTCCGGGGTTCGAGTCCCTGGCGGCGCACAGACAGCCGAAGGCCCTTCGCGAGAGCGGGGGGCCTTCCGGCGTTTCGGCTTCCGGCTGGGGAATCCGACGGCACCCGGGTACCGGGCCGCCCGCCGGAGCGGGCGG
>NZ_JBEPAK010000253.1:0-10140 GCF_040298565.1 Kitasatospora sp. NPDC001539
GCGTACCGGGGGCCGGGCGCCGGCGGCCGGTACTGCCGCCGGGGCCCGCTGCCGGGGAAGGCTGCCGGGGACCGCTGCCGGGGAAGGCTGCCGGGGACCGCCGGCTAGCCGGCCCGCCGGAAGGAGTAGTTGAACTCGGCGTCGCCGAAGTGGCCCATCATCCGGAGCCAGAACGGCATCAGCATCTCCGTCGCCCGGGCACCGGCGATGTCCCCGAGGTCGACGATCCACTCGGACGGCCAGCCGAACTCGCCGAGCAGCGCCACCGTCTCGGCCTTGGCGCCCGCGTCGTTCCCGGCGATGAACAGGTTGTGCTCGCCGGTCAGCTTCGCCGGCTCGACCATCAGCGCGCAGTTCAGCGTGTTGAGCGCCTTCACCACCCGGGCCTCGGGGAACTCGCGCTGGATCCGCTCGCCGACGCTGTCGGTGTTCACCGGGTCGAGGCTCACCCCGCCGTCCGGGCCGAACACCAGCGGGTTGGAGACGTCGATCAGCAGTTTTCCGGACAGGTGCTCGGCCCCGGCCGCGCGCAGCGCCTCGAGCGAGACCGTCCCGCCGGTCGCGTTGATCACCAGCTCGCCGAAGGCCGCGGCCTCGGCGAAGGTCCCGGCGTGCCCGTCGGGACCGGCCTGTCCGGCCCAGGCCAGCGCCTTCTCGTTGTCCTTGTCGCGCGAGCCCAGCGTCACCCGGTGGCCCAGCGAGATCAGCTTGCCGCCCAGCGTCTGCCCGACGACGCCCGTACCGATGATTCCGATCCGCACCGCATCCCCGTTCGTCCGGTCGAGACCCGTGCCCGGTGGCACGGGCCGCGAGGAGCATAGTTGACGACCGGTCATCCGGAGGGTCATCCGGAGCTGCCATCCGGGTGGGCCGTCCGAGCGGGTCACCCGGGCGGTGATCCGGTGGGCGGGCCATCCGAGCGCGGTCCGGGGTGCCGGGTGCGGGCGCTCAGTGGCGCGGTGCGCCGAACCAGGTGCGCAGCGCCCGCTCCAGCCCCTCCGGGTCCGCCTCGCCGACCTCGCAGGCCCAGGCGACGTAGCCGTCCGGGCGCAGCAGCAGGGCCCCGGCCGGCGGCTCGGCGCACTCGGCCGTCACCAGGTCCACCCGGTCCCGCCACCCGGCGGCTCGCCCGGCCGGCCCGAGCGAGCCGCCGCCCGCCAGGCCGAGCAGCAACGGCCGCCCGCTGCGGGCGAGTTCGGCGAGCCGGAGCTTCCCGTCGGCGGTGGTCAGGGTGAGGTCCGGCGCGAAGCGCCCGGCCGCGGGGTGGGGGCAGCCGGTGTCGTAGCGGATGTCGCTGCCCGCCATCAGCGCGGCGATCCGGGCGAGGTTGTCCTCGTGCGAGAGCAGTTCGCCGACCAGGGCGCGCAGCGCGGTGGTCCCGGGCCCGGGGGCCATCAGCGCGATCTGGGCCTGGGAGTGCATGAACACCCGTCGGCCGATCGGGTGGCGTTCCCGGTGGTAGCTGTCCAGCAGGCCGGGCGGGGCCCAGCCCCGGAGTTCGGCGGCGAGCTTCCAGCTGAGGTTGGCGGCGTCCTGCAGCCCGAGGTTGAGGCCGGGGCCGCCCGTTGCGGCGTGCACGTGGGCGGCGTCGCCGACCAGTAGGACGCGGCCGTCGCGGTAGCGCTCGGCGAGCCGGGTGTTGTGGCCGACGGTGCGGCGCGGGGTGAACGGGCCGGCGGTCCGCGCCGGGGTGAGTGGCAGGTCGGCGCCGGTCACCCGGCGGACGCTGGCGCGCAGTTCGTCCAGGGTGAGCGGAGTCCCCTGGTCCACCGGCGGCCCGCCCCACTCCATGGTGGCGATCATGACGGCGTCCGGGTTGAAGGGGGAGAGCACGAACACGCCGTGCTCGGTGCGGGTGTGGGTGTACGGGCGGAACGGGGTCGGGCAGCCGGGCAGCAGCACCTCGCCGGCGTCGGTGGTGCGGATCCCCTCGGGCGGCCGTACGTGCGCGATGCGGGAGACCGGGTCGGGCGAGGTGACGCCGGGGAAGCCGATGCCGGCGAGCTTGCGGACGGTGCTGCGGCCCCCGTCCGCGCCGACCAGGTAGCGGGCGCGCAGACGCCCGGTGCCGTCGGGGCCGTGGTACTCGACGGTCACCCCGGTCGCGTCCTGGGTGAACCCGGTGACCTCGCAGCCGCGGCGCACGGTGACGCCGAGCTCTCCGGCGCTGCCCTCCAGGACCTCCTCGATCCGCTGCTGGGGTACGGGCAGGGCGTACAGCGGGTTCCCGGGCAGCAGCGCCAGGTCGAGCGGGAAGGCGCCGAACACGAAGCGGGCGACCGGCCGGGGCGCGTCCGGGCTGCCGCTGAGCGGTTCGTGGAGGCCGCGGTGGTCGAGCAGGCGCAGCACCTGGCCGACCAGTCCGTTGGCCTTCTGCTCGCCGGAACGTCCGGGCAGCCGGTCCAGCACCACCGGCCGGACTCCGGCCAGGGCCAGTTCGCGGGCCAGGAACAGCCCGACCGGGCCGGCGCCGACGATGACGACGTCGTGCATGGGGTCCCCCCTCTGGGACGGTGGTCAGCACGTGGCTCCACGGGGCGGGTTCGCCCGGTGGAGGAGACTGTGTGGGCGCGCGCGGCGGGTGCCGCAGGCGCGTGGCGCGGTGTGCGCTCGGGTGCGCGCGCCGGGTGACGGCCGCGGGGCGGGCGACGGGAGGCGTGCGGCGGCCTCAGCGGGACGACGGATCGGGCAGCCCCGCGGCCAACTGCCGCAGCGCCTCGGCGAACAGCGGTTTGAAGGGCACCACCGGATCGGTGGTCAGGTAGTGCTCGTTGGCCACCTGCAGCGCCGAGAGCGCCGCCGAGGCGACCAGCTTCGGGTAGAGGTCGCGCTCGGCGTCGGTGCCGGTCCGGGCGGCCACCGCCGCCGCCAGGTCGGCCCGCGCCCGCGCGCCGCCGCGGACCAGCTCGGCCTGCAGCGAGGGCTCGCGCAGCAGCACCCGCACGGCGGCGACCCAGCCCGGTTCGGGCTCCTCCTCCGCCCCCTCGAAGGGAGCGACGAGGGCGTGGGTGAGCGCCTCCCACAGCGGTTCCCCGGCGGGCCGCGCGCGCAGTGCCTCGGCGGCCCGCAGGATCCGGTCGCGGTGCCGGGAGACGATCGCCTCGGCCTTGCTGGAGAAGTAGTTGTTGTAGGTGCGCGGGGACACCCCGGCCGCGGCCGCGATGTCCTCCACCCGGACGTTCTCCAGCCCCCGTTCCACCGCCAGGCGCAGCGCCGCCCAGCTGAGTGCCTCCCGCGTCGCGGCCTTCTTCCGTTCCCGCAGGCCGGGCTGTCCCTCCGTCATGGACTCCACTGTGGGGTAAACGTGCGCGCCGCGCAATAGTGCGCGTCACGCAAGTTTTTCCCGGGTCGGTTCGCCGTGGCGAGCCGCCTCCGACCTGCGGTTGGTCGCTGGTAGTAGTTGCGTGGTCGCGGAGCGATCCCCTCGGGCGCCCGGGCCCCGCAGGTTTTCCGGCGGGACGACTCGACAGGACGTGAGGAGCGGTCATGGGTGGCAGACAGCGTCCGCCGAAGGCGCGGACCCCTCGCCAGGGCAGGCCCGGGGCAGGCGGCGCCGGCCGGGTGAACCCCCGGGTGGGGCTGGCCCGGCTGGAGGGCTTCCTCGCCTGGGAGGCGGAGGTCGCGGCCGCCGAGCGGGACGCCCGGGCCTTCGCCGCCCAGTTCTCCTGGCTGCCGGACGCCGAGCGGGAGGGTCTCGAACGGGCTTATCTGGTCGACCGGTTGAACTACGCCGAGGACGTGGTCGACCGCGCGGTCGAGCGCTGCCGTCGGCTCGCCGCCCGCTACCGGGCCGAATGCCGCCGGATCTGCGCCCGCTGGGCGGCGCTCTGCCTCACCGTCACCCTGGCGGCGGCGCTGTTCGCCGTGGTCCCCGCGGTCCTGCGGGCCTGAGCCCGCCCCCCTGCAGGACGAAGGGCCCGCTGCGCCGATCCCGGCGCAGCGGGCCCTTCCGTGCGGAGGCGGAGCGTCAGTGGTGGCCGTGGCCGCTGGTGATCTCCTCGTGCTCCTCCACCGTCGGCTTGGGGATCTGGCTGCCCCGGCCGTAGAACCCGCGGGACAGCTTCGCCCGGGTGCGCCGCCACAGCCCGGCCCTGCGGACCACGCCGTTCTCGTCCACCTCGGGCTCCAGCGTCATCGGTTGGGGCTGGTCGTGGGAGGTGAGGGTGTACAGCCGGCCCTGCGGCAGCGGCGCGTGCACCTCGATGTACTCGCCGTGCTGGAGCCGGTTGATGACCCCGGTCTCCCGGCCGTGCAGCACCTTCTCCTTGTCCCGCCGCTGCAGACCCAGGCACCACCGCTTGGTGATCACGAAGACCACCACCGGTACGGCGAAGAAGCCGGCCCGCACCGCGTAGGTGATCGCGTTGATCGACAGGTGGAAGTGCGTCGCCAGCAGGTCGTTGCCGCCGCCGGCCAGCAGGATCAGGTAGAGGCCCATCCAGGCCGCGCCGAAGGCCGTCCGGACCGGGGCGTTGCGGGGCCGGTCGGCGATGTGGTGCTCGCCGCGGTCCCCGGTGACCCAGGCCTCCAGGAACGGGTAGCACCAGATGACCAGCAGGACGAGCGGGAAGACCATCAGCGGGATGAACACCCCGAGGTTCAGGGTGTGGCCGCCCCAGACGCTGATCTCCCAGCCGGGCATCACCCGGATCAGGCCCTCGGAGAAGCCCATGTACCAGTCGGGCTGGGCGTCGGTGGACACCTGGTCGGGCCGGTACGGGCCGTAGGCCCAGATCGGGTTGATCGTGGCGATCGCCGACATGACCGCGACCACGCCGAAGACCAGGAAGAAGAAGCCGCCGGCCTTCGCCATGTACACCGGCATCAGCGGCATGCCGACCACGTTCTCGTTGGTCCGGCCGGCCCCGGCGAACTGGGTGTGCTTGTGGTAGAAGACCAGGATCAGATGCGCCGCCAGCAGGCCCAGCATGATGCCCGGGATCAGCAGGATGTGGACGGTGAACAGCCGCGGGATGATGTCCGTGCCCGGGAACTCCCCGCCGAAGATGAAGAACTGCAGGTAGGTGCCGACGATCGGGACGGACAGGATCGCGCCCTCCATGAACCGGATGCCGGTGCCGGAGAGCAGGTCGTCGGGCAGCGAGTAGCCCATGAAGCCGTCGAACATGCCGAGGATCAGCAGTAGCGCGCCGAAGACCCAGTTGATCTCGCGCGGCTTGCGGAAGGCCCCGGTGAAGAAGACGCGCATCATGTGGGTGAGCATCGAGGCGATGAAGACCACGGCCGCCCAGTGGTGGATCTGGCGCATCAGCAGGCCGCCGCGGACCTCGAAGCTGATGTTGATCGTCGAGGCGTAGGCCTCCGACATCGGGATGCCCTTGAGCGGGACGTAGGACCCGTCGTAGACGACCTCGCCCATGCTCGGGTTGAAGAACATGGTGAGCCAGACGCCGGTCAGGATGATGATGATGAAGGTGTAGAGCGCGATCTCGCCCAGCATGAAGGACCAGTGGTCGGGGAAGATCTTGCGCAGGTTGGACTTGGCCAGGGCGTAG
Organism: Kitasatospora sp. NPDC001539; assembly: GCF_040298565.1. NCBI lineage: Bacteria > Bacillati > Actinomycetota > Actinomycetes > Kitasatosporales > Streptomycetaceae > Kitasatospora > Kitasatospora sp. NPDC001539. Next base: position 5,517 of record NZ_JBEPAK010000253.1, read on the forward strand.
ATGCCGAGCCGGCCGTCGGTCCAGTCGGCCAGGGCCTCCGCCTTGTTGGCGGGCCTGGCGCGCGTGCTGGTCACCGGTCCCGGCTGCGACTGCTGGTCGGTTCTCACGACGGGCTCCCCGGCGTTCTCGGCGTGCCGTGGTGGAGGCCCGCCGGCGGGAACGCCGGCCGGCGAAGTGTTGTGATCATGGGACCTCTCGATACGGGCCAGCCGGTCTGACCGGCGCGCGGACCAGGTGTTCCGCTGGACCCGTTGCTCAGGGTGATGGAGCGCTTACTCTGTCATGCTGTCGGCAGGGGGCCGACTGTGCACGTCCATCGGCCCGTCCGGCCCTGCGTGTCGGGCCGGACGGGGGGTGTCGACGCCCGATCGGGCTGCCGCCGGCCGGCCCGGCGGGCGGCGATGCTGCGCTCGGGTGCAGCTGGACCGCTCCGGGGCGCGCCGCGTCCGGGCGTTTCCCGGGGTGGGGCCTACGCTGCGCCAATGGCGGATCACCCTGAACTCTTCGAGGACGTCACCGAGGCACTGGCCCGCGCCGGGTTCGACAGCGGACCGGGCCGCTCGCCCCTGTGGATCGGCCACCATCCTGACGGCGTGGTGGTCGGCTGGTCGCCCGGCGCCGCACCCGACGGGCCGCCCTCCGAGGAGGCGCGGGCGGCGGTGCGCGCCGCGGCCGCGCTCGTCCTGCGCGAGTGCGGGTTCGTGGTCACCGAGACGGAGGAGGGGGCGCTGGTGGTGTGCTGCGCCGAACCGGTGACGGTCCCTCCGGAGTCGGAGGCGCCCGAGCAGTGGTGGGGGTGACGCCGGTCTCACTCCGCCCCCGAGGCGCGCCGGGTTGGCGACCGCATGGGTGTTCCCATACCGAATCCTTACCTGCGGCAGGGGTCCAGTTGACCCCGGCGACCCTAAGGTTTGCCTAAGCTAAGCGAAGCGCCCTGGACCTCGTGTCCGGGGCGTTCGCCATGCCGTTCCGCCGTCGTCGCGGCGGAGCGCCGAGGACAGGTACGACCCGGGGCGCCCCGGGGGAGGAGCCCGCTGCATGTGGGATGAGGCGTTTCCCAGCTTTCTGATCGGGCTGCGTGAAGGACTGGAAGCGGGCCTGGTCGTCTCGATCCTGGTCGCCACCCTGGTGCGGGCCGGTCAGAAGGGCCGGCTGCCCCAGGTGTGGACGGGCGTCGCGGGGGCCGTCGCCCTCAGCCTCAGCTTCGGCGCGGTGCTCACCTTCACCGCCGCCAGCCTCTCCGGCCGCGCTCAGGAGGCCTTCGGCGGGGTGCTGAGCCTGATCGCGGTCGGCTTCGTCACCGCGATGGTGTTCTGGATGCGCCGCTCGGCGCGCACCCTCTCCGCCGACCTGAAGGAGAAGGTGCAGGCCTCGCTGGCGATGGGCGCCGGCGCGCTGGTGCTCACCAGCTTCCTCGCGGTGGCCCGCGAGGGCCTGGAGACCTCGCTCTTCCTGTGGACCAACGTGCGCACCGCCGGGGAGTCCACCGGCCCGCTGATCGGTGCCGCCGTCGGCCTGGTGCTCTCCGCCGGCCTGTGCTGGGGGCTGTACCGCCGGGCGCTGAGGATGAACCTCACCCGGTTCTTCACGGTCACCGGCGTCGGTCTGATCGTCGTCGCGGCCGGCGTGCTGGGCTACGGCCTGCGCGACCTCCAGGAGTCCGGGCTGGTGGGCGGCGGCAGCACGTACGCCTTCGACCTGAGCGGGCACCTGGACGCCTCCTCCTGGTACGCCACGCTCGTCCAGGGCACCCTCAACCTGACCGTCACCATGACGGTGCTCCAGGTCGTCGGCTACGTCGCGTACCTGAGCATCGTGATGACGCTGTTCGTCGAGGGCATCCGGGGCGGGAAGGCCGCCCCGGCGGCGGCCGCCACGGGGAAGGCGGCTGCCGGGAAACCCGCCGGAAGCACCGCGGGCGCGGAGAAGGCCGCAGGCGGCGGGGAGGCGGCCGCGACCGGGGAGAAGCCTGCGACTGGGGAGGCGGCGACCGGGGCGAAGGCCGCGACCGGGGAGGCGGCGACCGGGGGGAAGGCCGCGCCGGCGCGTCCGGGCCGTCCGCGCTGGGTGCTGTCGACCGCGCTGGTCGCCGTGCCGGTCGTGGTGGCCGGCGTCGTGATCGCCGCGAGCGACGGCAAGCAGGACAGCGCCGCCACCGTCTCGGTGTCCGAGCAGGAGTGCGGCAAGGGCTTCGCCGCCCCGAAGCCCGGGCAGCAGGTGTTCCAGATGCACAACACCGGCGACAAGGTCTCCGAGGTATACCTCGTCAACCCGGGGACCGGCGCCGTCTACGGCGAGATCGAGGGCCTCGCCCCCGGCACCACCCGTGCGCTCACCGCCACCATCGGCTCCGGTGACTACGCCTGGCGCTGCGTGCCCACCGGCGGGAACTCCGTCACCTCCTCCGCCGTCCACGTCAGCGGCGGTGCCGAGGTCAAGGCCGTCAAGCCGGTCTCCGAGGACGACCTCAAGGGCCCGCTGGACGGCTACAAGGACTACGTCGTCCAGGGCCTCGCGACCCTGATGACCCAGAGCCAGAAGCTCCAGGCCGACGTGCACGGCGGCGACCTCACCGCGGCCAAGGCCGACTGGCTCACCGCCCACCTGCAGTACGCCTCGCTCGGCGCCGCCTACGGCACCTTCGCCGACCTCGACAAGAAGATCGACGGCCGCGCCGACGGATTCGCCGACAAGGCCGACGACAAGGACTTCACCGGCTTCCTGCGGCTGGAGTACGGCCTCTGGCACGGCCAGTCCGCCGCCGACCTGACGCCCGTCGCCGACGAACTCGCCCAGAACGTCGCCAAGCTGGTGCACGACTTCCCCGGCCAGGACTTCAACCCGGGCGACCTGCCGCTGCGCGCGCACGAGATCCTCGAGAACACCCTGCAGTTCGAGCTGACCGGCGACACCGACATGGGCAGCGGAACCAACCTGGCCACCGCCCAGGCCAACCTGGCCGGCACCCAGGAACTGCTGACCCTGCTGAAGCCGCTGCTCGACGAGCGGGACCCGCAGGTGCTGGTCCGGGTCGACGCCGGGATGAAGCGGGTGGGCGACCTGCTCGCCGCCGCCCGCACCGCCGACGGCTGGACCCCGCTGGACAAGCTGCCCGCCGACGACCGCCGCCGGCTGAACGGCGCCACCGGCCAGCTGCTCGAAGACCTCTCGCCCATCCCCGCACTCCTCGAGATCCGGAAGGCCGCCTGATGACCGACCAGACCGCAGCCACCGGGTCCTGCCCGTTCCCGCACGCCGCCGCCGGGGCCGGGGCCCTCGGGGCTGCTCGGGCCGCCGACGCTGAAACCCACGCCGGCGCGGGCGCCGCGCAGGGCGGCTGCCCGGCCGGACCGGCCCGGCGCAGCTTCGTGCGGGCCGCACTCGGCGCCGGCGCCGGGGCCGCCGTCCTCGCCGGCGGAGCCTTCACCCTCGGCGCCGGCCCGGCCTCCGCCGGGGACAGCCACCAGACGAAGGCCGGAGCCGTCCCGTTCCACGGCGACCACCAGGCCGGTGTCACCACCCCGGCCCCGGCCCACGCCGCCTTCGTCTCCTGCCAGGTGATCGCCCAGGACCGCAAGGGCCTGGAGGACCTCTTCAGGACGCTGACCGAGCGGATCCGCTTCCTCACCGCCGGCGGCACCCCGCCCGACCTCGGCGTCGGCGCTCCGCCGTCCGACAGCGGCATCCTCGGCCCGGTGGTGCCCACCGACAACCTGACCGTCACGGTCGGCGTCGGCGCCTCGCTCTTCGACGACCGGTACGGACTGGCCAAGGCCAAGCCGGTCCGGCTGACGCCGATGAAGACCTTCCCCAACGACAACCTCCAGGCCGCCGAACTGCACGGCGACCTCTCGCTGCAGATCTGCGCCGACCGGCAGGACACCGTGCTGCACGCGCTGCGCGACATCACCCGGCACACCCGCGGCGCGCTGCAGATCCTCTGGCGGATCGACGGCTTCCAGAACCAGTCCCGGCCGGACGGCGCCCAGCGCAACCTGCTCGGCTTCAAGGACGGCATCGTCAACCCGGACACCACCTCCTCCCGCGAGATGGACCGACTGGTCTGGGTGACCGACGGGATGGGCGAGCCCGGCTGGGCGACCGGCGGCAGCTACCAGGTGATCCGGATCATCCGGATGCTGATCGAGTTCTGGGACCGCGTCACCCTCACCGAGCAGGAGAAGATGTTCGGCCGCCGCCGCGACACCGGCGCCCCGCTGGACGGCCACCGGGAGACCGACGCACCGGACTACGGCAAGGACCCGGAGGGCAAGGCGATCCCGCTGGACGCGCACATCCGCCTCGCCAACCCGCGCACCGCCGACACCGACACCTCGCGCATCCTGCGCCGCGGCTACAACTACGACCGGGGCGTCGACAAGGCCGGCAACCTGGACATGGGCCTGGTGTTCTGCTGCTACCAGCAGGACGTCGTGCGGCAGTTCGAGGCCACCCAGACCCGGCTGATCGACGAGCCGCTGGTCGACTACATCTCGCCGACCGGCGGCGGGTACTTCTTCGTCCTGCCAGGCGTGAAGGACGAGGCCGACTGGCTCGGGCGCGGGCTGCTCGCCGCCGTCTGAGGGTGAGTGCGACGGCGGGCCGGTGCCGGGAGCACCGGCCC